>NZ_JBEXPB010000012.1:0-136614 GCF_040611795.1 Streptomyces sp. NPDC006529
CCGGAGGCCCCACCGGCAGAGGCCGGAGACCAGCGGTCCGACGCCGGACGCACGCCGTGCACCCTCCGGGGGCGCCTCAAACGCCGGCGAGGCTGAGGTGGCACATCCAGCCCGCCCGGCGATTGAGGCCCCGCCGGAGGCCCCACCGGCAGAGGCCGGAGACCAGCGGTCCGACGCCGGACGCACGCCGTGCACCCTCCGGGGGCGCCTCAAACGCCGGCGAGGCTGGGGTGGTCCGCCCGGCGATCGAGCCACAGGGGGCGGGGGCTAGCGGAGGGTGACCCCGCGGTCCTGGCGGTGCGTTGCGATCAGGGCCAGGCACAGGCCCGCGATCGCCACGCGGCCAGAGGCCTGGAGGAGCGGCCCCCGCAGGAGGATGAAGGAGTAGCCCGCGACCAGCGGGACGACCACCGAGATCAGACTCCCCGGCGGCGTCCGCCTCGTGGCCCGCTTCGCGTACCGCCGGTCGACCCGCGCCGCGGCGTACCCCATGCCGAGCAGCCCGGCCCCCATCCCCAGCGACCCGAAGTCCAGCCACAGTTCGGCCCAGATCGGCGAGGACAGGTTCGTGTTGACCGTGCCCATCCACTGGCCCACCATCACCCCGGTGTCCCGCGGCTTGCCGGGCCACGCCGAGCGCGGCACCGCGAAGAAGATGGATCCGGCCAGCTGGCGCCCGTAGAAGTGGCCGGGCCCGGAGTTGGAGAAGGTGATCGTGTTGGCGAACATGCCGATCTGGTCGTAGTCCTTGAGCGCCATCGGCTCCAGGAACGACGTCGTCTCCACCGGCTTGTAGTTCTTCTCGTCGTACCGGAAGCGGTCCGCGAAGGGGAAGACGAGCAGCGCGACCACCACGGCCATGGACAGCGCCACCCGGTACATCGCCGCACTGACCGGGAAGACCGTGAAGAGCAGCGAGAACATCACCGTCAGGAACCAGTACCGCGGGTTCGAGATCGGGTTGTTGACGATGATGTTGAGGAACGCCAGCGCGGTCCAGATCGCGATCACCGACGGCCTGCGGCGGGCGTGCACCGACGTCACCAGCCAGCGGGTGTAGCAGAGCAGCGCGAGCAGCGCCGGGACCGTGCCGAAGCCGCGCAGGAAGGCCTGGCCCGCCTGGCCCTCCGTGGAGACGCCCGCCTCCTCGATGCCCGCGATGATCTCCTGGCGGCTGCTGAAGAAGACGGCCGGGCCGCCGAGCTTCATGATGAGCGCCGCACTGCCCAGGAAGGCCAGCAGCGTCAGCAGTTGCAGCCGCCGGTGGTGCGCCATGACGGGGCGCGGCTCGCGCTGCGAGCCGCCCGCGCGCCCCGTCGGCCGGTGGCGGGCGAGCAGCACCCCGACGTCGAAGGCGGTGCAGCCGAGCAGCACCAGGCCGATGGCGACGGTGAGGTCGGAGCGCGGCCCGACGACGGGCGTCGGGACCTGGCCGAGGACGGCCTGCGCGAGCGGGGCCACCCCCATCGCCATGTAGACGAAGAGCCAGAAGGATCCCTGGAGGAGCTTGCGGCGGCTGGTGAGGACCATCGCGGACAGCCGGGCGCCCGCGTACATGGTGAGCGCCAACTGGAGCCAGAACGCGGCGTCGCGGACGCCCGCACCGGACTGCGAGGCCACGAACAGCGGCAGGAAGACGGTGAATCCGAGGGCGAGCGGGACCGACAGCGCGCGGGAGAGCAGCGTGCGCGGCGTGGTGACCTTGCCCCAGAGGCGCTCCGCGCCCGGTGCGTCGAGCGGGTACGGAGCGGGGGCGGCGGGCGGGGGGCCCGATGTCGTCGCGCGTACGTCGCTCGCCATTGTGCCCCCGCCCCCTGTGCCTGGTCCGCGCGCAGTCTAGTCTGACCCGACGGGGATGGAGTGGGGGGTACTTCGGTGCGCAATCTCCCGGCCTTCACGCTGGCCGGATACGACAAGGGGCGCGGTCTGTTGACCCAGGCGCTCTGGTTCGCGGTGATGAACACGCTGTTCATGTCCTGGTTCTGCCCGGCCCGGCTCCGGGTCGCGCTGCTGCGCGCCTTCGGCGCACGGATCGGCGAGGGCGTGCTGATCCGGCACAAGGTGCGGGTGCTGTGGCCGTGGAAGCTCAGCATCGGCGACCACACGTGGATCGGCGAGGGCGCGTGGCTGCTGAACCTGGAGCCGGTCACGATCGGCTCGCACGTGTGCGTCTCGCAGGAGGCCATGCTGTGCACCGGTTCGCACGACCACCGGGCCGCCGACTTCCGCTACCGCAACGCCCCCGTCACCGTCGAGGACGGCGCGTGGGTGGCGGTACGGGCGACCGTGCTGGCCGGGGTGACCGTGGGCCGCTGCGCGGTGGCGGGCGCGGGGGCCGTCGTCCACAAGGACCTGCCCGAACTGACCCTGCAGACCGCCGACGGCACGCGCCGCCCGGTCGCGGAACCGAAGTAGCCACGAGCCGAAGTGAGATCCCGCCGGTGAGAGTTCTGCACGCCGTCACCCTGCACTCCCCCACGCACGCCTTCGGAGGGCCGGTCCGGGTCGCGCTCAACCTCGCCAAGGGGTTGCGGGCGCGCGGGCACGAGGCCTCGCTGCTGGCCCTCGGCGAGGGGTTCGGGGACCCCTGGCCCACCGATGTGGAGGGCGTGCCGGCCCGGCTGTACCCGGCGAAGCGGCTGCTGCCGCTCGGCTTCAGCGGGATCACCTCGCCCGCGCTACTGGCCGCGGCCGGGCGCCTGGTCCGGGACGCGGACGTGGTCCACGTGCACCTCGCGCGCGACCTCGTGACCCTGCCGGTCGCGCTGGCCGCGCTGCGGGCCGGGAAGCCGCTGGTGCTCCAGACGCACGGGATGGTCGACCCGAGCGGGAAGCTGCTCGCGAAGGTCCTGGACGCGGTGGCGGTACGGCGGCTGCTGCGCGGGGCGGACGCGGTGCTCTACCTGACCCCGCACGAGCGGGAGGCGCTGGAGGCGGTGGTCGGCGGCGCGGGGCTGGACAACGCGGTGCGGCTGGTGAACGGCGTACCGGCGCAGGAGGCCCGGCCCGCGCTGTCGGGGCCGCCGCGGATCCTCTACTCGGCGCGGCTGCACGAGCGCAAGCGGCCGGTGGACTTCGTGAACGCGATGTCGCTCGTCGCGCGGGAGGTGCCGCAGGCGCGGTACGTGGTGGCGGGGCCGGACGAGGGCGAGTACGGGGCCGTGTGCCACCGGATGACGGATCTGCGGCTGGACGACCGGATGACGGTGCCGGGGGCGCTCAGCGGCGAGCAGGTGCTGGAGGAGTTGCGGCGGGCGCACGTGTACGTGCTGCCGTCGGTGGAGGAGCCGTTCCCGATGTCGGTGTTGGAGGCGTTGGCCGTGGGCGTACCGGTGGTGGTGACCCACTCGAACGGGCTCGCCCGGGACGTGGCCCGTGCGGGGGCGGGGCGGGCCGTGGATCCCGGCCCCGAGGGGGTGGCGGAGGCCGTCCTCGCCCTCCTGGACCCGGTGGCCAACGAGGCGGCGTCGCTGGCCGCGCGCAAGCTGGCCGTCGAGTCCTTCTCGATGGACGGCGTCCTCGACACCCTCCTGTCGACCTACGCCCGCGCCAAGGCCCCCAAGGCCTGACCGGGGCCCCCGCCCCCTCCGCCTCCGGCGGCGCCTCAAACGCCGGCGAGGCTGGGTGGTGCCGTTCGGCTCGACTCGCCTCCGGCGGGCCCTCAAACGCCGGGCAGGCTGAATTGCCGCAGGCAATGCCAGCGCTGAGGCCATGCAGGAGGCAACTTGAGCCTCGCCGGCGTTTGAGGCGCCCCCGGAGGGAGGACCGGGCGCCGATTGGGCCGTTAGGCCGGGAGCCAGGCGTAGCAGCCCGTCGAGGTGAATTCCTTCGTGCCCTGGGGGATTTCCGCGACGATCTTCGGGGACGACGGCTGGGGGCCCGGGCCGGAGGCCAGGACGGCGCCGTCCTGGCCCTTCGCCTGCCAACTGCACGCCGTGCCCTGCGTCAGCGCCCGGTACGACCCGGCGGCGGGAGCCGTCCGCGTACCGTCCGGGAACCCCTTCTGCGCGGCCGCCAGCACCGGCTGCTGCTCGGGGCACAGCGCCGGGATCGCGTCCTTCGCCGCCGGGATCTCGCCCGCGATGAGGGAGCCGACCGCCGCGTCCTTGTCGTGCTTCGCGGTGCGTGCCACCCGCTGGCACGCCTCCTGCCCGCTCTGGAGCACGGCCGCCGGGTCCGTCTTCGCCGGCACGCGCCCGCTCAGGTACTGCTTCTCCTTGTCCGTGAAGCTGCCCGTCGCCGGGGTCAGCTTCGCGTCCGGCAGCACCGGCCCCGTCGGCTTCGCCCCCGGCGCGGGCGCGCTCGCGGAGGCGTTGGCGGACGGCGCGTCCGCCGGGTCGGGGACCCCCGAGGAGGCCGGGGGCTTCGGCTTCGCCGCACCCGCGGCGTCGGGCTTCGCGTCCGAACCGCAGGCGGTCAGGGTCAGGGCGGCGGCCAGCAGGACCGCGGCCGCTGCGGAGCGTCGGTACATCAGGGGCTCCCGTGGTACTGGGGTGGTGCGGGCTGTGGATCGGGGGCGCGGGCCGGATACGGGTACGGGGCCCGGCGGTGTGCCGGGCCCCGTACCCCTCGTCATCCGGCCGCGGTCACTTCGGGCCGAAGGTGAGCACGAGCTGCGGAACGGCGTCCGCGGCACTCGACTCGCTGGACCAGATCCAGAGCGGGTCGGTGCCCGTGCTGGTCAGGGCCATGCTGTAGCTGCCGCCCAGCACCGCGGAGACCGCGGTGGTGTCCAGCTCGACGTTCTGGAGGGCGGAGCCGTCCGGGACGCCGGCGAGGGAGCCGAGCGGGCTGGTGCCCAGGGTGGGCTTGGTGTTGAACGTGGTGGCCGCACCGCTCCAGGCACCGGTGACCGGCACCACGTTGATGGTGTCGACCGTGCCCGCGTTCGCCTGGGTGCTGGTCTTGACCTGGAGGGACGCGGCCTTCAGGACCTGTCCGGCCGGGGCGGCCGGGAGGTTGAAGCGCAGGTACGTCTCGTAGGCCGAGGTGCCGCGCACCGCGAGCGAGGTGGACGTGCCGTAGGCGGTGCTGGGCGCGCCCTGGTTGATGTAGGTGTCCTCGTTCGCCGACACCTTGGAGACCGTGTCGGTCGGCGCCTTCGCCAGGTCGTAGTGGTTCTTGACCTGGGCCTGGGTGAGGGCCTTGGGGTAGACGGCCGTCTCGTCGATCTGGCCGGCGAAGAAGCTGCTGATCGGGCGGGTCGGCCAGTTGGCCAGGCTGTCGCCGCCGACGTGCCAGTAACCTGTGTACGGGGTGAAGTTGGTGACGTTCAGCGTGCCCTTGCTCTGACCGTCGACGTAGAGCGCCATGCCGCCGGGACCCTGGGTCCCGACCACGTGGTGCCACTTGTTGTCGTTGTAGGTGTCGAAGAGCCCGGTGGAGATGGTGCGGGTCGATCCGTTGTACGCGCCGAAGACCAGCCGGCCGGTGTTGGTCATGTAGATCTGCTTGTCGGCCGAGCTGCTGGCGCTGCTCGTGTTGTTGCCGAAGCCGATCAGCTTGCCGCCGCGGGTGGTGCCGGTCTTGAACCAGGTCTCGATCGTGTAGGCGCTGCCCACCGACTGGCGGTGGTCGCTGTACACCTGCTGGCTGGTGCCGTTGAAGCCGATCGCGGTGCTGGTGCCGGACACGGCGCCGGGGCTCTGGCGCAGGGCCGGGGCGTTCAGCTGGATGCCGCTGGTGTTGCCGCCGTCCGAGGAGTCGGCGACGTACGGGCTGACCGTGTCGTCGAAGCGCCAGTAGAGGTTGGCGCCGTCCGCGCGGACCTGGTTCGGGTAGGTCTGGACCGAGGTCGGGACCGTGACCGAGGTGTTCGCGGACAGGGCGCTGGTGTTGCCCGCCGCGTCGGTCGCGGTCACCCGGTAGGTGTAGGACTGGCCGGGCTTGACGGTGGTGTCGACCCAGGCGGCCTGCGGCCGCTCCCACTCGACGGAGTCGGCGACCACCGTGGCGATCGGCGTGGCCGAGCCGTTGCGGTAGATCCGGTACGTCAGCTTGCTGTCGTCCTGGTCGTAGCTGGTGCGCCAGCGGACCTGGGCCTCGCCGGGCTTGACGCTCGCGGCGCTGGCCACCGGGGTGGTCGGGGCGCCGACGTCGCCGGTGGAGGCGAAGCGGGTCAGGCCCTGCTGCGGGGTGCCGTTGATGAGGGTGAACTCACCGCCGACCCACAGGTACTTGACGTCGCCCTTCGCCGCGACGGCCATGACGCGCGGGCCGATGCCCTCGCCGATGCCGTCGTTCGCGGTGGGGTGCCAGCCGAGCTTGCGCGGGCTGTGCACGAAGCCGTCCACGGGCGCGGGGGCCGGACCGGTGTGGTTGGTCGGCTGCGCCAGCAGGAAGTTGCGCTTGCCGTCCGGCCACTCGTTCTCCAGCGAGCAGTCGTGCGCGTGCGAGGAGCTGTAGAGGACTCCGTCGTACGGCAGGACGAACTGGGTGGCGCCGAGGCAGCGGTCGCGCCACTTCTCGCTGAAGTCGCTGAGGTTCAGACCGATCCGGCCGTCGAAGACGCCGCCGCCGGAGCCCTCGTTGCCGGTGTAGAAACCGCCGTTGTCGTCGGTGGCGATCGACTTGACCACCGAGTTGCTCGGGATGTTGCCGTACGTCTTGACGAGCGCGCCGGTGGTCGCGTCCACGACGGCCAGCGCGTGCGTGCCGGTGCGGTTGACCTCGAAGAAGTCGCCGCCGAGGATCACGTTCTTGCCGTCGGGGGTGACCTCGATGGCGCGGCCCGGCTCGTCGGCGTCGGCCGTGAAGGGCTTGAGGGCACCGGAGGTCGCGTCGACCGCGGCGAAGCGCTCGCGGGTCTGGCCTTCGACGGTGCTGAAGTCGCCGGCCGCGTAGAGGGTGTCGTCGGTGACGGCGAAGCCGCGCACGGTGGCGGGGAAGGCCGGGTGGAACGACGCCTTGGGCGCACAGGTCGCGATGTCGATCGCGGCGACGCTGGAGACCTGGGTTCCGTTGACGGCCCCGAAGTAGCCGCCGGCGTAGAGGGTCTTGCCGTCCTTGGAGACGACGAGCGCGCGCACGGTGGCGGTGCCGTCGCCGACGGTGAAGCTGAGCTTGCAGTCGGTCGGGGCGCCCGTCGCGGCGTCCAGCGCGACGAAGTTGACCGCTTCCTGCTCGGTGCCGCTGCCGGCGCCGTCGGGCGGGCGGACGGTCGAGAAGGTGCCACCGGCGAAGACGGTGCCGTTCGTCTGCGCCATGGCGAAGACGATGCCGTTCGGCTGCCAGGTGGGCAGGTCGTCGGCGGTGAAGGCCACGGGCTGGGTGATGGCGGAGGCCTGGGGCATGAGCACCAGACCTATTCCGGCGCCGGCACCGACCAGTGACAGGGCGAGGGCAGCAGTCAGCCCTCTGGATCTACGCATGAGCCCCCCAGGGCAATAGCCCGGTTTCAATTGGCTGGAACTATCCGAACAGCCATATGTACTGGCGCAGACTAGGGCTCGCGTCAGGGCCCGGTCACCTCCCTTGACCCATTGCATACCAACTTGGAATCAACGGTGTTCAAGGCGGCGGGTGCGGTGCGGACATACGGCGGATCGGCCCGGTCACGCCCTGGTGGGCAGGACCGGGGACACGGCAAACTCTAGCGGCGTCGCGCGGCCTCAGCGGTCGATGCGGACCGTGGCCCCCGCCAACTGGTCCTCGACCTGGCGCACATCGGCGTCGACCATGATCCGGGCCAGTTCCTGGACCAGGACCGTCGGCTTCCAGCCGAGCAGGTCGTGGGCCTTGCTCGCGTCGCCGATGAGCGCGTCGACCTCGCTGGGGCGCTCGTACTTGGGGTCGTAGCGCACGTGCGCGTTCCAGTCGAGCCCCGCGTGCGTGAAGGAGGCCTCGACGAACTCGCGGACGGTCGCGGCGACGCCGGTGGCCACGACGTAGTCGGTCGCCTCGTCCTGCTGGAGCATCCGCCACATCGCCTCCACGTACTCGGGCGCGTAGCCCCAGTCGCGTACGGCGTCCAGGTTGCCCAGGTACAGGTGCTCCTGGAGGCCCGCCTTGATCCGGGCCACCGCGCGGGTGATCTTGCGGGTCACGAAGGTCTCGCCGCGGCGCGGGGACTCGTGGTTGAACAGGATGCCGTTGACCGCGAACATGCCGTAGGCCTCGCGGTAGTTCACCGTGGTCCAGTACGCGAAGACCTTGGCGGCGCCGTACGGGCTGCGCGGGTGGAACGGGGTCGCCTCGTTCTGCGGCGGCGGGGTCGCGCCGAACATCTCCGAGGAGGAGGCCTGGTAGATCCGGGTGTCGACGCCGCTGGCCCGGATGGCCTCCAGCAGGCGCAGCGCGCCGAGGCCGGTCACGTCACCGGTGTAGAGGGGGGCGTCGAAGGAGACCCGGACGTGGGACTGGGCGCCGAGGTTGTAGACCTCGTCGGGCCGTATGTCGCGCAGCAGGTTCACGAGGGCGACGCCGTCCGAGAGGTCGGCGTGGTGCAGGACGAAGGACCGGTTGGCGGTCTGCGGGTCCTGGTAGACGTGGTCGATGCGCTCGGTGTTGAAGCTGGACGACCGCCGCACGAGGCCGTGCACCGTGTAGCCCTTGGAGAGCAGAAGTTCGGCGAGGTACGAGCCGTCCTGTCCGGTGACTCCGGTGATCAGTGCGGTCTTGCCCATGTGGGTCCCCTGGTTGTCGTTGCGGTCTGTTACGGGTGGGCGGGGCGCGCGCCCCGCCCGGCCGGGGCGGTGCCCCGGTGGTCGGTCCGGGCCCGGCGGGGGCCCGCCCGGGGACCGGATGCGTACCGTACACGGCGCCTCCGGAACACCTGGGCCGCGTCCCGGGGCCGCGGGCTGGCATCATCGCCGGTATGACAAGTTCGCTGCCGCTCCTGCCCCCGCACGCCCGCGTCTTCGTCGCCGGCCACCGCGGCCTCGTCGGGTCCGCGGTCGTCCGGCGGCTCACCGCCGACGGCCACGACGTGCTCACCCGGGGCCGCGCGGACCTCGACCTGCGCGACGCCGCCGCGACCGCCGCGTACCTGACGGACGTCCGCCCGGACGCCGTCGTCCTGGCGGCCGCCAAGGTCGGCGGGATCATGGCCAACAGCACCTATCCGGTGCAGTTCCTGGAGGACAACCTCAAGATCCAGCTGAGCGTGATCGCCGGTGCGCACGGCGCCGGGGTGGGCCGGCTGCTCTTCCTCGGCTCGTCCTGCATCTACCCGAAGCTGGCGCCGCAGCCGATCAGCGAGGACGCGCTGCTGACCGGCCCGCTGGAGCCGACCAACGAGGCGTACGCGCTGGCCAAGATCGCGGGCATCGTCCAGGTGCAGTCGTACCGCAAGCAGTACGGGGCCTCGTACATCTCGGCGATGCCGACGAACCTCTACGGTCCGGGCGACAACTTCGACCTGGAGTCCTCGCACGTCCTGCCCGCGCTGATCCGGCGCTTCCACGAGGCGGCGGCCGCGGGCAAGGACGAGGTCGCGCTGTGGGGTTCGGGCACGCCGCGCCGGGAGTTCCTGCACGTGGACGACCTCGCGGCGGCCTGCGCCGTGCTGCTGGAGTCCTACGACGGTGACGAGCCGGTCAACATCGGCTGCGGCGAGGACCTCACCATCAAGGCCCTGGCCGAGACGGTCGCCGAGGTGACCGGCTTCCGGGGACGCCTCGCCTGGGACACCTCCAAGCCCGACGGGACCCCCCGCAAGCTGCTGGACGTGACCCGGCTGACGTCGCTGGGCTGGAAGCCGGGCATCGGGCTCCGCGAGGGGATCGCGTCCACCTACCGCTGGTGGCTGGAGTCCGCGGCGGGCAACTGATCGCATCCGGTCCTCAGTACGCTCCGCGACCGTCGACGACGGCGCGGAACGTACGGGCCACCACGTCGACGTCGCTGGTGAAGGACCAGTTGTCGACGTACTGCAGGTCGAGCTGAATCGTTTCGTCCCAGGACAGGTCGGAGCGCCCGCTGATCTGCCACAGTCCGGTCATCCCGGGGCGCACGGTGAGCCGGCGCAGTTCGACCTCGTCGTACCGGGCCACCTCCTCCGGCAGCGGCGGGCGCGGGCCGACCAGTGACATGTCCCCGGTCAGCACGTTGAACAGCTGCGGGAGTTCGTCGAGCGAGGTCCGGCGCAGCAGCCGGCCGACGCGGGTCACCCGGGGGTCGCGGCGCATCTTGAACATGAGGCCGTCGTTCTCGTTGGCCCCGGCGAGTTCGGCCTTCTGCGCATCGGCGTCGACCACCATCGTGCGGAACTTCCACATCACGAAGGGGACGCCGTCGCGGCCGATCCGGCGCTGGCTGTAGAAGGCCGGGCCCGGGGAGCCGAGACGGATCGCCAGGATCAGAGCGAGGAACAGCGGGGACAGCAGCAGCAGTCCGATCCCCGCCCCGGCCCGGTCGAGGACCGACTTCAGCACGGGCTGGACGCCGCGGCTGACCGGAGGCGCGATCCGCAGCACGGCCAGTCCGCCCGCGCTCAGGGTTTCCAGCCGCTTGACGGATATCTCGAAGAGTCCCGGGCAGACGGCCAGTTCGAGGCCCGCATCGTGCAGGGTCCAGGCGATCCGGCGCAGCCGCTCCCCCGCGATCCGGGCGCCGGGCGCGACGAGCACCAGGTCGGCGTGGTGACTGCGGACCGCGCCGAGCACGGCCTCGGCGTCGCCACCGGGCACGGCCGGGAGCTCCGCCTCCAGCCGGGCCGCGACCGGGGCGCCGCCGGCGAGCGCGCCGGGACCGACGGGCACGACGCCGACCACGACGTACGGGTGGTCGGTCCGCGCGGCGAGGTGGGCGATGACCTCATCGGCCGTGCCGGGCTCGCCGATCACCAGCACGCGGCTGACGGCCTGGGCCTCCCGCCGGGCGCCGGAGAGGTGCCGGTAGGTGAGCTTGTGGCAGGCGACGGTGATGAGGAGGGCCGGCAGCAGCGCGCCGAGCGCGGCCATCCGGGGGGTGCTCTCGTCCGTCACCACACGGGCCACGGCGAGGACACCGATCAGAATCAGCCAGTCGTGAACCACGGGCAGGACGCCGCGCGATTCTCCGAGCAGCCGGGGCGCATAACGGCGGCGCAGCGCTTGCACGGCGACCCAGGCGAAGGCCGCGGCGAGCGCGCAGTAGACGGGACGTGCCTGCTCAGCGGCGTCGAAGACCAGGCCGACGGGCACGGCCGCGCCGACGAGGTCCGCGGTCAGCGCGGCGGGCAGGTACCAGCGGGCTTTGTCACCGAGCCGTCGCTCGGACGTGGCTGTCCCCTGAGCCGTTCTGGCCACTCTTTGCGCAGGAAAATAGACATGCCTCATGGGCCCCCCTGGCACGTGGACTATGACGGTGGTGCATGTCCGTGGCTTCCCCTGGCAACGGACATCGGTCGCACCGGGAAACAGTACGACAAACGCCCGCACGGTAAATGCCGTTCACATGAACGGTGCGTCTCGTTGCCCGTTCGTTAGCAGGGGGTACATCCGGTTCCGGATCGCCGGCCCCCGCTCTCGCACGCTTTGGTGAACAGTTCGCATTGCGGACGCGTCTCTTCGGACAACGGACCGTTTCTGGCCAACCTTTTGACGCGCCCCTGACATCCCACTCGGTAGATGGCACTCTTCGATCCGTTCTGCGCACCAGCTGTTCTGCCCGGAGGCCCACCCAGCCGTCCGGAACCCCCTTGCAGAAGGAGTCTGCGTTGAGTCCCACCCCCCACCGGCGTGCCACCGCGGCCGGCGCTCTTGTCGCGGCAGCCGCTCTGCTGGCCGTCGGCATCCAGACCGGTTCCGCCTCCGCCGACGCCACCGCGTCGCAGGCCCGCACCGCCGCTCAGCCCAACCCGGGCGCGGCCGCTTACAACCTGTCGGCTTCGGAGCGTGCGACGCTCCTCTCAGAGGCCAACTCGACCACCGCGCAGGCTGCCAAGGCCCTCGGCCTCGGCGACCAGGAGAAGCTGATCGTCCGTGACGTCGTCAAGGACGTCGACGGCACCACCCACACGACCTACGAGCGCACCTACGGCGGCCTGCCGGTGCTCGGCGGTGACCTGACCGTCCACGCCAAGGGCGGCGTCACCAAGAGCGTCACCAAGGCCACCAACGCCGAGATCAAGGTCGACACGACCGCGGCGGTCACCCCGGACGCGGCCGACAAGACGGCCTTCTCCGCCGCCTCTTCGGCGGGCGGCAAGGACGTCAAGGCCGCCAAGGGCGCCAAGAAGGTGGTCTGGGCCGCCGAAGGCGCCCCGGTCCTCGCCTACGAGACCGTCGTCGGCGGTGTCCAGCGCGACGGCACCCCGAGCGAGCTGCACGTGATCACCAACGCCAAGACCGGCGCCAAGATCACCGAGTGGCAGAAGATCGAGTCCGGCGTCGGCAACACCATGTACAGCGGCCAGGTCACCCTGGGCACCTCGCAGTCGGGCAGCAACTACACGCTGACCGACGCGGGCCGCGGCAACCACAAGACGTACGACCTCAACGGCGGGTCGTCCGGCACCGGCACGCTCTTCACCAACACCACGGACACCTGGGGCAACGGCGCCGCCTCCAACCGCGCGACCGCCGGTGCGGACGCGGCCTACGGCGCCCAGCTGACGTGGGACTACTACAAGAACGTGCACGGCCGCAACGGCCTGCGCAACGACGGCGTGGCCCCCTACAGCCGGGTCCACTACGGCAACGCGTACGTCAACGCGTTCTGGGACGACTCCTGCTTCTGCATGACGTACGGCGACGGAACCAGCAACACGCACCCGCTGACCTCCATCGACGTCGCGGCGCACGAGATGACCCACGGTCTCACCTCGGTCACCGGCAACATGACCTACAGCGGTGAGCCCGGCGGTCTGAACGAGGCGACCTCCGACATCATGGCGGCGGCCGTCGAGTTCAACGCCAACAACGCCAACGACGTCGGCGACTACCTCGTCGGCGAGAAGATCGACATCAACGGCGACGGCACCCCGCTGCGCTACATGGACAAGCCGAGCAAGGACGGCGGGTCCAAGGACTCGTGGTACTCCGGCCTCGGCGGCCTCGACGTGCACTACTCGTCGGGCCCGGCCAACCACGTCTTCTACCTGATGTCCGAGGGCTCCGGCGCCAAGGTCATCAACGGGGTCAGCTACAACTCCCCGACCGCCGACAACCTCCCGGTCACCGCGATAGGCCGCGACGCCGCCGCGAAGATCTGGTTCCGTGCCCTGACGGTCGGCTACTTCAAGTCGAACACCAACTACGCGGCCGCCCGTACGGCGACCCTGCAGGCGGCGGCCGACCTCTACGGCTCCGGCTCGGCCACCTACAACAACGTGGCCCACGCCTGGGCGGGCATCGCCGTCGGATCGCGCCCCGCACCCAGCGGCGTCTCGGTCACGGCGATCCCCAACCAGAACACCCAGATCAACACCGCGGTGAGCCTGCAGGTCCAGGCCACCAGCACCAACCCGGGCGCGCTGAGCTACGCGGCGACCGGCCTCCCGGCCGGCCTGTCGATCAACGCCTCCACCGGTCTGATCTCGGGTACGGCGACCACGGCGGGCACGTCCAACGTGACCGTCACGGTGACCGACTCCGCCGCGAAGACGGGTACGACGTCCTTCACCTGGACCGTCGGCACCTCGCAGCAGAACGTCTTCGAGAACACGGCCGACTACACGATCAACGACAACTCGACGGTCGAGTCGCCGATCACCGTGTCCCGGTCGGGCAACGCCCCGAGCACCCTCAAGGTCGACGTGAACATCGTCCACACCTACGTCGGTGACCTCAAGGTCGACCTGGTCGCCCCCGACGGCAGCGTGTACAACCTGCGCAACCGCAGCGGCGGCAGCGCGGACAACATCGTCCAGTCCTTCACCGTGAACGCCTCCTCCGAGGTCGCCAACGGTGTCTGGAAGCTCCGCGTCGCCGACCTGGCGAGCGCCGACACCGGTTACATCAACAGCTGGAAGCTCACCTTCTGACCCCAGCCAGGGGCCGATGAGCACCATCTGACATGACACGGGGCCGCCCGGGAGGAAAACCTCCCGGGCGGCCCTGTCCCATGTCCGGGCCCTTGCCCGCGGGGGCGGATCAGCCCAGGTGGTCGAGGAAGCCGTGCTCGAAGAAGCCGAGGCCGTCGTCGTGGATGATCGATTCGTCGTCCGTGCGGCTCTGCTCGTCGCGGGCGCCCTGCTCGCGGCGGCCGTCGGCGTCGCCGTCGCGGCGCGGCTGGCGGCTGCGGTCGCCGTCGTCGTCGTAGCGGCCGTGGTGACCGTGGTGGCGGTCGTCGTCCTCGGACGGCTTGAACAGGACCGAACGGACCCGCACGCCGTTCACCGTGTCCCCCGGGTCCAGGCTCCGCTCCGCCCGGCCGCCGCAGTCGCGGTCCTCGAACAGCAGCGCGAGCGAGCGCGTGTCGTTCTCGACGCGGGTGGCGGCCTGGTCCCAGTCGGTGCCGGTCAGCCGGTAGCAGGTGTCGTTCTCCGGCGGATGGATCTCCTCCCACCCGTCGCCGTCGATCCGGTAGCGCAGTTCACCGAGCGAGTGGTGGTACCCGTCGTCGTCGTTGGCGAACGACGGGCCCGCGGCCGGAAGGACGAGGGCGAGCGCGCCGACGAACGCGGCTGCGGCAGTGATGCGAAGACGCATGGAGAGTCCGTTTCTCGGGGTTCCGCGGAGACCGGGTGCCGGTGGGCATCCGCGGGCAGCGTAGGAGCGGACGGGACTGCTGAAACGGTTCGCCATGCGCAGTGCGTTCGAAGGTTCACCCGACAGGACCGGCCCGTTGACCCGGACGCGCTCCGGAGCGGACCCGCGCAGGTGCGGGTCCGCTCCGGTCCGGAGCGGTTCAGGGTCGTACGGGCGTACGGTCCCCCGCGGCCTGGGCCCCCACCGTCGCGGCGGGCGCCGCCGGGCCCCCGGCCGCGGCCGCGGTCCGCGCGGTGCCCCGTACCAGGACGAACACCAGCGCCGCTCCCACCAGGCCCATCGCACCCGACACCAGGAAGGTCTCCCGCAGCCCGCTCGCGAAGGCCGCGTCCACCAGCTGCGCCAGCGCCTCGCGCGGGGCGCCCGCCGGAGCCGCGCCGAGCAGCTGCCCGGCCCCGCCCGAGGCCAGCGCGTCGGCCGTCCCGCGCGCCCCCTCGGCGCCGTCGAGGCCGGAGACCAGACCGGCGTGGAAGACCGCGCCGAGGATCGCGATGCCCAGGGCCGTGCCCAGCTGGCGCGCGGTGTTCAGCGCGCCGCCCGCCATGCCCGCCCGGGCCGGGGCCACCGCGCCCATCGCGGCCGCGGCCAGCGCCGGGGTCGCCGTGCCCACGCCGACACCGGTCACCGCGAGCCCGGGGACCAGCGCCGTCCAGCCGTCACCCGCGTCCAGCATCAGGGCCTGGAGCAGCGCCCCCGCCCCGATCAGCAGCAGCCCGCCGCCGATGGTGAGCCGGGGGGACATGCCGTGCAGCAGCCGCCCGGCCACCGCGGCGACCAGGAAGGCGGCCAGGCTGAGCGGCACGAGCACCAGCCCGGCACCGACGGGGCTCATGCCCTCGGCGGACTGGAGCCACAGGGAGGTGTACATCAGGTAGGAGAAGGCCGCGCCCGACAGGAGCAGTCCGGCGGCCATGACCGCGACGAAGGCGGGGCTGCGGAAGAGCGAGAGGTCGAGCATGGGGTGGGCGGTGCGCAGTTCCACCGCGACGAAGGCCGCGAAGGAGAGGACGGCGAGGGCGAAGAGGCCGAGGGTGGTGGCCGAGGTCCAGCCGTTCTCGCCGACCCGGATCAGGGCGTAGGTCACGGTGGCGGCGCCGAGGGTGAAGGTGAGCATGCCGGGCAGGTCCATGCCCTTGGCGTGCGGGTTGCGGGACTCCTCGACGGCCTTGAGCGTGACGAGGACGGCGAGGGCGCAGACCGGCAGGTTGATGTAGAAGATCCACTGCCAGCCGAAGTGCTCGGTGAGCAGGCCGCCGATGATCGGTCCGGCCGCGGCGGCCGCGCCGTTGACCGCGCCCCACACGCCGAAGGCGACGCCCCGGTCGCGGCCCTGGTAGGCGGCGCTGAGCAGGGCCATGGTGGTGGCGAACATGGCGGCGCCGCCGATGCCCTGGACGGCCCGGAAGGCGATCAGGGTGCCGGGGCCGTCGGCGAGGCCGCAGGCGAGGGAGGCCGCGGCGAAGACGGCGAGTCCGCCGAGGTAGACCCGGCGGCGGCCGATCCGGTCGGCGAGCGAGCCGGCGCCGAGGAGCAGGGCGGCGAGGGCGAGGGCGTAGATGTCCATCACCCACTGGAGCCCGGCGAAGCCGGTGTGCATGTCGGTGGCCATGTCGGGGAGGGCGACGGTCACGATCGTGACGTCGACCAGCAGCATGAACGCGCCGAGGCAGACCGCGGTCAACGGCAGCCACTTACGCATGGGGACACTCCTTGGGGCGGTTCTGGGGTTCCGGAGGCTCCGGGTCCGGTGGGACCGGAGCCGGCTCTCCGGCGGCCGGGACTCGGGCGCCCGGTGCCCTCACGCTCCCAGCCCCTCGCCGGATCCCCCACCCAGTACGGCCCGCCTGCCGGATATCCGTCATCTGTGGCCCTGCGATGATGGAAAGCATGGAGCCCGCGGAGCTGGACCGCCTCGACCACTCACTGATCCAGGCGCTGATGATCGACGGGCGGGCCCCCTTCAGCCGGCTCGCCGAGGTGCTGGACGTCTCGGACCAGACGGTGGTGCGCCGCTACCGCCGGATGCGCACCACCGGGCTGGTCCGCGTGGTCGGGCTGCCGCTGGGCAGCCGGGTCGGGCTGCTGGAGTCCTGGCTGCGCGTGCAGTGCGCGCCGGACGCGGCGCTCGCGGTGGCGGGGGCGCTGGCGCGGCGGCCGGACATCGCATGGGTCCAGCTCGCCTCGGGCGGCACCGAGATCCACTGCATGACCAAGGCCAGGAGCCGCCGGGAGCGGGACGGGCTGCTGCTGGACAAGCTGCCGAGCACCCGGCGGGTGACCGGGATCAGCGCCCACACCATCCTGCGGACCTTCATGGGCGGCCCGGAGGCCTGGTTCGGCTTGGACGTGCTGGGCCCGGAGCAGGTGGCCGCGCTCGCCCGGCCCGCCGGGGGGCCCGCGGCGCGGGAGCGGTACACACTGGATGAGGCGGAGCTGGCCCTGCTGGGGGTGCTGGGCCACGACGGCCGGGCCGGTTATCCGGAGCTGGCGCGGGCCTCGGGGCTCTCGGAGTCCACCGCCCGCCGCCGCCTGGACCGGCTGCGCGAGCTGGACGCGGTCTACTTCGACGTGGAGACCGTGCCGGGCGTGCTCGGGTACGAGGCGGAGGCCACCTTGATGATCACGGTGGCGCCCGCACGGCTGGCGGAGGCGGGCGCCGCCCTGGCCACGCATCCCGAGGTGCCGTTCGCGGCCGCGGTCACGGGGGCGGCGAACCTGCTGGCGGTGGTGGTGTGCCGGGACACGGAGGCGCTGTACGCGTATCTGACCGAGCGGATCGGAGCGGTGGCGGGCGTGCAGCAGGTGGAAGTGATCCCGACCCTGCGGAACATCAAGCGGGCCGGGATGCTGGTGGAGGGCGGGCGGCTGGTCGATCCGCCGCCCGCCCCCTGAGCCCCGAACCCCGGTTCCCCGGAGCCCGGAGAACCGTGTCACCGGCCGCCGCGCGGACCGGTCGCCCGGTCCGCGCCGCCGCTCAGCGCAGCACCACCCCGCCGCCCGGCGCGGCCGCCGGGTCCACCGGTGCGGCGACCAGCCCGAGCTCCGCGGGGGTGGCCAGCAGCGGGTGGGCGGGCAGGATCCGCACGGTGTAGCCGAAGGGCCCCGTCCGGTCCAGGGCGAGCGGGCCCTCGTACAGCCAGCGGCCCTCCAGGTCCGGTCCGGAGGCGGGCTTCAGCGGGAAGACCCGCGCCCCGCCGATGACGTCCTGCGCGTCCACGCGGCCGGCGACCGCCTGCACCTCGACCTCGTCGGGGCCGAGCACGTCGAGTGCCACCTGGACCCGCAGGGTGAGGGTGGCCCCCAGTTCGGCGGCGGCGCCCACCGGACCGGCGGGCCCGTCGGCCAGGGCCTCCACGTGCAGGGCGGCGACCCGCGGCCAGGCGGCCCGTACCCGGCCCTTCCAGGCGGCGAGTTCCCGCGCCGCGTCGGGGGTGAGGGTGCGGTGGGCGAGCGCGGCCGGCGCGTACAGCCGCTCCACGTACTCGCGCACCATGCGTCCCGCGAGCACCTTGGGCCCCAGGGAGACCAGGGTGCGCCGGACCATCTCGATCCACCGCACGGGCAGCGCACCGCGTCCGGCGCGGTCGTAGAAGCGGGGCGCGACCCGGTTCTCGATCAGGTCGTAGAGGGCGTTCGCCTCGACGTCGTCGCGCCGGTCCTCGTCGGTGCCGTAGCCGTCGGCCGTCGGGATGGCCCAGCCGAAGTCCGGCTCGAACCACTCGTCCCACCAGCCGTCCAGCACCGAGAGGTTGAGGCAGCCGTTCAGGGCGGCCTTCATCCCGCTGGTGCCGCAGGCCTCCAGCGGGCGCAGCGGATTGTTCAGCCACACGTCGCAGCCGGGGTAGAGCTTCTGCGCCATGGCCATGCCGTAGTCGGGCAGGAAGACGATGCGGTGGCGCACGCGCGGGTCGTCGGCGAAGCGCACCAGTTCCTGCACGAGCCGCTTGCCGCCGTCGTCGGCCGGGTGCGCCTTGCCCGCGACGACGATCTGCACGGGCCGGTCGGGGTCCAGCAGCAGCCGCCGCAGCCGCTCCGGGTCGCGCAGCATCAGCGTGAGCCGCTTGTAGGAGGGCACCCGGCGCGCGAAGCCGATGGTGAGCACGTCGGGGTCCAGGACGGAGTCCACCCAGCCCAGTTCGGCGTCCCCGGCCCCGCGCTGGCGCCAGGAGGCGCGCAGCCGGTCGCGGACCTCCTGGACGAGCTGCTCGCGCAGCACCCGGCGCAGGTCCCAGACGTCCTGGTCGGCGATGTCGGCGACCGCGTCCCAGCGCTGCGAGCCGCCCACCGACAGGGCGTCCTCGGTGCGCCCGGCGCCGATCTGGCGGGCACCGAGCCTGACGACCTCGGGGGCCACCCAGGTCGGCGCGTGCACGCCGTTGGTGATGGAGGCGATGGGGACGTCGGCGGGGTCGAATCCCGGCCAGAGTCCGGCGAACATGCCGCGGCTGACGGCGCCGTGCAGGGTGGAGACGCCGTTGGCGCGCTGGGCGAGGCGCAGACCCATGACGGCCATGTTGAAGACCCCGGGGTCGCCGCCCGGGTAGCTCTCGGCGCCCAGTTCGAGGATCCGGTCCACGGGTACGCCGGTCAGTTCGCCGCCGTCGGCGAAGTGGCGGGCGACCAGGCCCCGCTCGAAGCGGTCGATGCCCGCGGGGACCGGGGTGTGGGTGGTGAACACGGTGCCCGCCCGGACCGCCTCGACGGCCGCGTCGAAGGCCAGGCCCTCCCCCTCCAGTTCCCTTATGCGTTCGAGCCCGAGGAAGCCGGCGTGCCCCTCGTTGGTGTGGAACACCTCGGGATCCGGATGGCCGGTGAGCGCGCAGTACGTCCGTACGGCGCGGACGCCGCCGATGCCGAGCAGCATCTCCTGGAGCAGCCGGTGCTCGCTGCCGCCGCCGTAGAGGCGGTCGGTCACCTCGCGCGCGGCGGTGTCGTTGTCCTCGACGTCGGAGTCGAGGAGCAGCAGAGGCACCCGGCCGACCCGGACCTGCCAGATGTGTGCGTGCAGGGAGCGGCCGCCCGGCAGGGTGAGGCTGACGCGGGCGGGGGCGTCGTCGGGGCCGCGCAGCAGGGAGACGGGCAGTTCGTTGGGGTCCAGGACGGGGTAGTGCTCCTGCTGCCAGCCGTCGCGGGAGAGCGACTGGCGGAAGTAGCCGTGGCGGTAGAGGAGACCGACGCCGATCAGCGGGACGCCGAGGTCGCTCGCGGCCTTGAGGTGGTCCCCGGCGAGGATGCCGAGGCCGCCGGAGTACTGCGGCAGCGCTGCGGTGATCCCGAACTCCGGGGAGAAGTAGGCGATGGCGGCGGGCAGCTCGGCGATGTTCTCGCGGCCCTGGTACCACCGGTCGCCGCGGACGTAGTCATCGAGGTCGGCGCAGACGGCGTGGAGCCGCCGCAGGAACCGGCGGTCCCGCGCCAGTTCCTCCAGCCGGGCGGCCGGGACGTCCCCCAGCAGCCGGACGGGATCACCCCCGGCGGCGAGCCAGCCCTCGGGGTCGACGGATTGGAAGAGTTCCCGGGTCTCCCCGTGCCACGACCAGCGCAGGTTGCGCGCGAGATCGGCGAGCGGCAGGAGGGGTTCCGGCAGGACAGGGCGCACGGTGAATCGACGGATAGCCTTCACGAGTCCACCTTCGCAGGGGCATACGCACCGGAGCGGCCGCACCACGCTGTGCATCCGCGTATCACCCCCGGAAGGCTAGCGCCGGGCCCGCCCCGGGGCCATGGCGCCTCGGTCCGGCCGGGCAAGTCCGGGCCCCGCGGGCGGCCTGACGGAGGATCGGCCGGATCCGGCCGTCCGGCGGCCGCGCTCGCGCCTACGTACGAGTAGTTAACCAAGCGTGCTGCATGGGTGGGCGTTGAGTGGGCAGGGCTCCCGAGGTACGGCGTCGCGCACAACGCTCGTACAGCGCACGGCACACCCCCCGCCCCACCCTCCCGCCACCCGAGTGAACGCGGACAGGAGCGGCCATGCCCGCAGCCCAGCCGTCCACTGAGCGGCTAGAAACAGAGCGAACAGAGCGTGCACAACCAGCCGGGAGGTCATCGGCTGGCCCGTTGTCACCGAGCCCCGCGAACTGCCCCCAGGTGATCCCATCATGATCGGTCGCATTCCCGTGCTGGACGTCCGCCCCGCCGTCGACTGCGGCGCCAGACCCGCCAAGGCGGTCGTGGACGAGGTTTTCGAAGTGTCCGCCACCGTGTTCCGCGAGGGGCACGACGCGCTCGCGGCCCACGTGGTGCTGCGAGATCCGAGCGGCCGTCCGCGGCCGCCCGTGCCCCTGCGCGAACTGGCGCCCGGTACCGACCGGTGGGGCGCCCGGGTGTCCGCCGACACCGAAGGGCGGTGGACGTACGTCGTCGAGGCCTGGAGCGATCCGGTCGCGACCTGGCGCGCGCACGCCCGGATCAAGGTGCCGGCCGGGATCGACGCCGAGCTGATGCTGCTGGAGGGCGCCGAGCTGTACGAGCGGGTCGCCGCCAGGATTCCGAAGCGGGACGGGCGCGAGGCGGTGCTGGCCGCCGCCGACGCGCTGCGCGACGAGGACCGCCCGGCGCAGGCGCGGCTGGCCGTGGCCCTGGCCCCCGAGGTCGACGCGGCGCTGGCCCGCAAGCCCTTCCGGGAGCTGGTGAGCGCCTCGAAGCCGATGGCCGTGCGCGTCGAGCGCAAGCGGGCCCTCTTCGGCTCCTGGTACGAGCTGTTCCCGCGCTCGGAGGGCGCGGTGCTGGAGCCGGGCCGGGCCCCGGTCAGCGGCACCTTCGCGACCGCCGCCGAGCGGCTGCCGGCGGTCGCCGCCATGGGCTTCGACGTGGTGTACCTGCCGCCGATCCACCCGATCGGGAGCACCTACCGCAAGGGGCCCAACAACACCCTGTCCGCCGGGAGTTGGGACCCGGGCGTGCCGTGGGCCATCGGTTCGACCGAGGGCGGGCACGACGCGGTCCACCCCGAGCTGGGCACGATCGAGGACTTCGACCGCTTCGTCGCCCGGGCCCGCGAGCTGCGCCTGGAGGTCGCCCTCGACTTCGCCCTCCAGTGCTCGCCGGACCACCCGTGGGTGGAGAAGCACCCGGAGTGGTTCCGCCACCGCGCGGACGGGACGGTCGCCTACGCCGAGAACCCGCCGAAGAAGTACCAGGACATCTACCCGATCCACTTCGACACCGACATGGGCGGGATCGTCGAGGAGACCCTGCGCATCCTGCGGTACTGGATGGACCACGGGGTGCGCATCTTCCGGGTCGACAATCCGCACACCAAACCGGTGGTCTTCTGGGAGAAGGTGATCGGCGCGGTCAACAAGAGCGACCCGGACGTGATCTTCCTGGCCGAGGCGTTCACCCGGCCCGCCATGATGCGCGCGCTCGCGTCGATCGGTTTCCAGCAGTCGTACACCTATTTCACCTGGCGCAACACGAAGCGGGAACTCACCGAATACGTCACCGAGCTCGCGGGCGATTCGGCCGCCTGCATGCGGCCCAATTTCTTCGTGAACACGCCGGACATCCTGCACGCGTACCTCCAGACCGGCGGCCGCGCCGCCTTCGAGGTCAGGGCCGTGCTGGCCGCGACCCTCTCGCCCACCTGGGGGGTCTACGCCGGATACGAGCTGTGCGAGAACACCCCCGTGAAGGAGGGCAGCGAGGAGTACCTCGATTCCGAGAAGTACGAGCTGCGTCCGCGCGACTGGGCGGCCGCCGAGCGCGAGGGCCGCAGCATCGCGCCGCTGATCACCACGCTGAACCGGATCCGCCGCCGCAATCCCGCGCTCCAGCAGTTGCGCGACATCCATTTCCACGAGACCGACAACGAACAGGTGATCGCCTACTCGAAGCACAGCGGAACCCATTCCGTACTGGTGGTCGTCAACCTCGATCCGCACCACACCCAGGAGGCGACGGTCTCGTTGGACATGCCGGTACTCGGCCTCGACTGGCACGGGTCCCTCGCGGTGCGCGACGAGCTCACCGGCGATACCTATCACTGGGGCAGGGCGAATTACGTGCGTCTGGAACCGGGCCGTACGCCCGCGCACGTGCTCACCGCTCTGCGACCGTCCCCGCTCACCGGAGGGTCACCCACCTCATGATGATCAACGACCCCGTCCACGACCTCTTCGAGGACACCCCCGCCAAGGACCGCGATCCCGACTGGTTCAAGCGCGCGGTGTTCTACGAGGTCCTCGTCCGCTCCTTCCACGACAGCAACGGCGACGGCGTGGGGGACCTCAAGGGCCTCACCGCGAAGCTGGACTACCTCCAGTGGCTCGGCGTCGACTGCCTGTGGCTGCCCCCCTTCTTCGCCTCCCCGCTGCGCGACGGCGGCTACGACGTCTCGGACTACACCTCGGTGCTGCCCGAGTTCGGCGACCTCGCCGACTTCGTGGAGTTCGTCGACGCCGCCCACCAGCGCGGCATGCGCGTGATCATCGACTTCGTGATGAACCACACGAGCGACCAGCACGAGTGGTTCCAGCAGTCGCGCAAGGACCCCGACGGCCCGTACGGCGACTACTACATGTGGGCCGACAACGACAAGCAGTACCAGGACGCCCGCATCATCTTCGTCGACACCGAGTCCTCGAACTGGACCTACGACCCGGTCCGCAAGCAGTACTTCTGGCACCGCTTCTTCTCCCACCAGCCGGACCTCAACTACGAGAACCCGGCCGTCGTGGAGGAGATCGTCTCGGCCCTGCGCTTCTGGCTGGACCTGGGCATCGACGGGTTCCGGCTCGACGCGGTCCCCTACCTCTACGCCGAGGAGGGCACCAACTGCGAGAACCTCCCGCGCACCCACGCCCTGCTCAAGCGGGTCCGGGCGGAGATCGACGCGCACTACCCGGACACCGTGCTGCTCGCCGAGGCCAACCAGTGGCCGGAGGACGTCGTCGACTACTTCGGCGACTACGCCAAGGGCGGGGACGAATGCCACATGGCCTTCCACTTCCCCGTGATGCCGCGCATCTTCATGGCGGTCCGCCGGGAGTCGCGCTACCCGGTCTCCGAAATCCTCGCCAAGACCCCCGAGATCCCGGCGAGCTGCCAGTGGGGCATCTTCCTGCGCAACCACGACGAGCTGACGCTCGAAATGGTCACGGACGAAGAGCGCGACTACATGTACGCCGAGTACGCCAAGGACCCGCGGATGCGGGCCAACATCGGCATCCGGCGCCGGCTCGCGCCGCTGCTCGACAACGACCGGCACCAGATCGAGCTGTTCACCGCCCTGCTGCTGTCCCTGCCCGGCTCGCCGATCCTCTACTACGGCGACGAGATCGGCATGGGCGACAACATCTGGCTGGGCGACCGCGACGGCGTCCGCACGCCCATGCAGTGGACCCCGGACCGCAACGCCGGTTTCTCCTCGTGCGATCCGGGCAGGCTCAACCTGCCGGTCATCATGGACCCGGTCTACGGGTACCAGGTCACCAACGTCGAGGCCGCGATGTCCTCGCCCTCCTCGCTGCTGCACTGGACCCGGCGGCTGATCGAGATCCGCAAGGCGAACCCCGCCTTCGGTCTCGGCTCGTACACCGAACTCCCGTCGTCCAACCCCGCGGTGCTGGCGTTCCTCCGCGAGGCGCCCTCCACCGAGGGCGAGGCGGACGACCTGGTGCTGTGCGTGCACAACTTCTCGCGGTTCGCGCAGCCGACGGAGCTGGACCTGCGGTCCTTCAACGGACGGGTGCCGGTGGAACTCACCGGTGACGTCCGGTTCCCGCCGATCGGTGAGTGGCCGTACCTGCTGACCCTGGCGGGACACGGTTTCTACTGGTTCCGGCTGCGGGGCGAGCAGTAGCGCCGAGGCTTCGCCCCGCGCCCACCCGGGGCGGCGAATGGGTCAATCGCCGCCCTGTACGGACCATCCGACCCGACACTCACACACACCGCCGGACAGCAACTGCCGCCATCCGGGACACTCTGCGCAACTGTGACGGCCCGGGGAAAGGACGCGACGCCATGTCGGAGGCTGCATCCACCCGGAGTCAGGTCAGCCGGTCGGGCCGCACGGCGGCCGACCTCAGAGGGGCGCCGGACCGGCTCGGTCCGCTCGAACCGATGCTGCGGGCCTGGCTGCCACGGCAGCGCTGGTTCGCGGGCAAGGGGCGCGCGATCAGCGTCCTGCGACCGGTCTCGGCGGCCGAGCTGCTCCCCCCGGGCTCCTCGCCCGGGCTGCTGCACCTGCTGCTCGACGTGGACGGCGACTGCTACCAGCTGCTGCTCGGGATCCGTCCCGAGCTGCCGCCCTCACTCGCCCCCGCGCTGATCGGCCGCCCCGAGGAGGGGCCGTACGCCGGCCAGGCCGTCTACGAGGGCCTCGGCGACCCGCGGCTCGCGGCCCTGCTGCTGGAACGATTGCGCGCCCCCGGCCTGCTGGGACCGCTCCGCTTCGACCGGGATCCGGGGGTCGTCGTCCCGGCGGGGCTGACGGCCCGGCCGCTGTCCGGGGAGCAGACCAACTCCTCGCTGATCTACGGGGACGCCTACATCCTCAAGGTGTTCCGGCGGGTCGGCCCCGGGGTCAATCCCGACCTGGAGCTGCCCAGAGCCCTGGCCGCCGCCGGGTGCGCCCGGGTCCCGGCGCCGGTCGCCTGGTACGAGGCGGTCCTGCCCGGCTCCGAGCCGCTGACCCTGGGCGTCCTGCAGCCCTACTTGCGGGGCTCCGACGACGGCTGGCAGCTCGCGCTGCGCCGGCTCGGCGCGGGCGCCGACTTCACCGCCGAGGCGCACGCCCTGGGCCGGGCCACCGCCGAAGTGCACAGCGCGCTCGCCGAGGCGCTGCCGACCGTCGCGCTGGGCCCCGAGCAGACGGCCCGGCTCGCCGCCGGGATGACCGCGCGGCTGGCCGCCACCGCGCGCGAGGTGACGGCACTGCGCCCGTACGAGGCGGGGCTGCGCGGCGCCTTCGACGCGCTGGCCGCCTCGCGCGGCGCCGGGGTGTCCGCCCAGCGCATCCACGGCGACCTCCACCTGGGGCAGACCCTGCGCACCCTGGACGGCAGCTGGTCCCTGATCGACTTCGAGGGGGAACCGGCCCGGCCGCTGGCCGACCGGCGCCGCCCCGAACCGGCCGTCCGCGACATCGCCGGGATACTGCGCTCCTTCGACTACGCGGCCCGCTCCCACCGGCCGTTCGCCCCCGCCTGGGCGGACGCCTGCCGCGCCGCCTTCTGCGAGGGGTACGCCCGCACCACCGGCCGCGACCCGCGCGAGGACCCCGTCCTGCTGCGCGCCTACGAGACCGACAAGGCGGTGTACGAGGCCCGCTACGAGTTCCGGCACCGCCCCGACTGGCTGCACGTCCCGATGGCCGCCGTCCGGCGGCTGTCCGGACGCGAGCGCCCGGCACACCGGCTGCCGCTCCCGCCGCCGGTCACCGACACCCTCCCGCTCTCCCCACCCCACCCCCGCGAGCAGCCCCCTAGGAGGCCGCACACGTGAGCGCCGCCCGACAGCCGTCGCCGACGTCCCGCCCGACCACCGCCCCCGCCGCGCCCGTGGAGGCGGCGGAGAAACCGCGCCCGCCCCGCGCCCGGCGGACCGAGCCGCCCCACGGGGTCCGGCCCGCCCCGGCACTGGGTGCGGACGACCGGTCCCGGCTGCTGGAGGGCCGCCACCACGATCCGCACGCGCTGCTGGGCGCCCGTACCCAGCAGGGCGGGGTCGCCTTCCGCGCGCTGCGCCCGTACGCCAGGGCGGTCACCGTCATCGCCAAGGGGCTGCGGGCCGAACTCCGCGACGAGGGCGACGGGTTGTTCTCCGGGCTGCTGCCGCTGACCACGGTGCCCGACTACCGGCTGCTCGTCCGCTACGACAGCGACGAGGTGGAGGTGGACGACCCCTACCGCTTCCTGCCCACGCTCGGCGAACTGGACCTGCACCTGATCGGCGAGGGCCGGCACGAGGAGCTGTGGACGGCGCTCGGCGCGGAGCCGATGGAGCACCAGGGGGTGGCGGGGACCCGGTTCACGGTGTGGGCGCCGAACGCCCAGGGCGTGCGGCTCACCGGTGACTTCTCGTACTGGGACTCGGCGGCGTACCCGATGCGCTCGCTGGGCTCGACCGGGGTGTGGGAGCTGTTCCTGCCCGGCGTGGGCGAGGGCGCGCTGTACAAGTTCGACATCACGCGCCCGGACGGCAGCCACACCGTGCGCGCCGACCCGATGGCGCGCCGGACCGAGGTGCCGCCCGCGACCGCGTCGATCGTGACCGCCTCGCACTACGCCTGGCAGGACACGGAGTGGATGGCGACCCGCGGCCTGCGGCCCGTCCACCAGGCGCCCTTCTCGGTGTACGAGGTGCACCTGGCCTCCTGGCGGCCGGGCCTCGGCTACGCGCAGCTGGCGGAGCAGCTCCCGGCGTACGTGAAGGAGCTGGGCTTCACCCACGTCGAGCTGATGCCGGTCGCCGAGCACCCCTTCGGCGGTTCCTGGGGCTACCAGGTCACCGGCTACTACGCGCCGACGTCGCGGATGGGCACGCCCGACGAGTTCCGCGCCCTGGTCGACGCCCTGCACCGGGCCGGGATCGGGGTGATCGTCGACTGGGTGCCCGCGCACTTCCCGCGCGACGAGTGGGCCCTCGCCGAGTTCGACGGCCGGCCGCTGTACGAGCACCACGACCCGCGGCGGGCCGCGCACCCGGACTGGGGGACGCTGGAGTTCGACTACGGGCGCAAGGAGGTCCGCAACTTCCTCGTGGCG
This sequence comes from Streptomyces sp. NPDC006529, assembly GCF_040611795.1. Lineage (NCBI taxonomy): Bacteria > Bacillati > Actinomycetota > Actinomycetes > Kitasatosporales > Streptomycetaceae > Streptomyces > Streptomyces sp. NPDC006529. The sequence goes on from NZ_JBEXPB010000012.1 coordinate 27,341, forward strand.
AACGCCGTCTACTGGTGCCAGGAGTTCCACATCGACGGGCTGCGCGTGGACGCGGTGGCCTCGATGCTCTACCTGGACTACTCGCGCGGCGAGGGCGAGTGGACGCCGAACGAGCACGGCGGGCGCGAGAACCACGACGCGGTCGCGCTGCTCCAGGAGATGAACGCGACGGTCTACCGGCGCTGCCCCGGCGTGGTCACGATCGCCGAGGAGTCCACCGCCTGGGAGGGCGTGACGCGGCCGACGGACGCGGGCGGGCTCGGCTTCGGGCTCAAGTGGAACATGGGCTGGATGCACGACACCCTGCGCTACATCGCGAAGGAGCCGGTGCACCGCAAGTACCACCACAACGACATGACCTTCGGGATGATCTACGCGTACAGCGAGAACTACGTGCTGCCGATCTCGCACGACGAGGTGGTGCACGGCAAGGGCTCGCTGGTGGGCAAGATGCCCGGCGACTGGTGGCAGCAGCGCGCCTGCCACCGGGCCTACCTGGGGTTCATGTGGGCGCACCCCGGCAAGCAGCTGCTCTTCATGGGGCAGGAGTTCGCGCAGGGCGCGGAGTGGTCGGAGGCGCACGGCCCGGACTGGTGGCTGCTGGACCCCTCCTACTCCGCGGCCGGCGACCACCAGGGGGTGCGCGCGCTGGTGGGCGAGCTGAACCGGACCTACGCGGCGGCGCCCGCGCTGTGGGAGCGGGACACGGTGCCGGAGGGGTTCGCCTGGGTGGAGGCGGACGCGGCGGAGGACAACGTCATCGCGTTCCTGCGCTTCGCGCTGGACGGCTCGCCGCTGCTGTGCGTCTCCAACTTCTCGCCGGTGGTCCGGCACGACTACCGGATCGGCGTGCCGGAGGAGGTGGCCGAGTGGCACGAGGTGCTGAACACGGACGCGGAGCGGTTCGGCGGCAGCGGGGTGCGCCACCCGCGGCCGCTGCGGCCGGAGCCGGTGCCCGCGCAGGGGCGGGCGGCGAGCCTGCGGATGACGCTGCCGCCGCTGTCGACGGTGTGGTTCAGGCCGGCGCCGCCGTCCGGGTCGTGAGGCTCGGGCGGTGAGGCTCGGGCGGTGAGGCTCAGGCGGTGACCGGTCGGGGCGCCGTGTCGAGGACGTCCTCCAGGTCCTGGAGCAGGCGTCGCTTGGCCCGGGCCCCGACCAGCGTCTTGACCGGTTCGCCGTCGCGCAGGACGAGCAGGGTGGGCATGGACAGCACGCCGTAGCGGACCATCGTCTCCGGGTTGGCGTCCGCGTCGATCTGTACCACCTTCAGGCGGTGCGCCTCCTCGGCGGCGACGGCGGACAGCACGGGCGCCAGCTGGCGGCACGGTCCGCACCAGTCGGCGGTGAACTCGACCAGGACGGGGCGCCCGCGCTCGGCGAGCACCTCCGCCCCGAAGGTCGCGTCGGTGACCTCGTCGACTCCGTGGGCACGGTGCATCTTCTTCTCCCCTGTGGGTTGTGTCTCTGGTCTCTGGGCTCAGTCGCGGGCGGTGGTCTCGCAGCGCGGGGTGGCCGCCTCGCCGGCGGCCTCCTCGGCGCTCGCGAGCTGCCGCGCGACCTGGTCGCGCACGTCGGCGAGCTTGCCGATCAGGCCGTCCAGCTCGGCGAGCTTGCGGCGGTAGACGGCGAGGGAGGCGGGACAGGCGTCCCCGGCCGGGTGGCCCGCCCGCAGGCAGTCCACGAAGGGCCGGGTCTCCTCCAGCTCGAAGCCGAAGTCCTGGAGCACCCGGATCTCGCGGAGCAGCCGCAGGTCGTCCTCGTCGTACGAGCGGTATCCGTTGCCGCTCCGCCGGGCGGGCAGCAGCCCCCGGTCCTCGTAGTAGCGCAGGGCCCGGGTGGTGGTCCCCGCCCGCTCCGCCAGTTCGCCGATTCGCATGGCCCGACCGTAATCCTTGACGCCGACGTCAAGGCAAGGACTGGGCGCGCGGACCCGGAAAGGGCGCTTTCGTGCGCCCGGGGTCAGCCGAGCGGGAGTGCCTGGTGCGCGGCGACGATGGCATCGATGCGGTGCGCGAGGTCGAAGTCGGCTCGCGTCAGCCGGTAGCCGGCATCGTGCGTGGTGATCGAGGCGCGCAGGTGGTCGATACGGAGGTCGAGGTCGGCGTGGTGCTGGATCCGCCGCGACCGGTCGGCGATGGTGACGATCGCGGCCACCGCAGCGTGGTACCGGATGGGGTAGGTGCGGGTGATCGCCTCGCCCTCCCGTGCCCACCCCGGAAGACCGGCCAGCCCCTCGGCGATCTCCTCGTCCGTCATCGGCTGCGGCACACCCATGTCATCCCCTTACAGTCACAGGAGCCAGGAGTTCGGCGAGGTCCCGGCCTACGGGGGCATCGTGCCACGGGCGCATGGCTCGCTCCAGGGTGATCAGTTCACGGCGCATGCGGGCGGACCCGGTCTCGACGGCGATCTCCGCCGCCGTGCGGGCGAGTTCGACGGCCTGCTCCGGCTCGTTGGCACCGGCCGCGGCGGCAGCATGCCGGGCGAGGTAGACGCCGCGGTCCCGGCGGGCCGTCGCGGGCACCGCGTCGAGGACTTCGGCCCACAACGATTCGGCTTCCCGGCCAAGGCCCAGCCGTCCGTAGCAAGTGGCGCGCTGCACTTCGAGGTAACCAGGCGTCCGACGACAGGCGTTGCCCCAGGGCAGGTCGTCATCAACGCGGGAGACCAGCTTGCCCGCCGCGTCGATGAGGCGGTCGACGGCGGTTCGGTCATGAGTGAGGCTGGCGCCGTGGGCCTGCTGTTGCATGGCCATGACCCTGGCCTTGGGGACGATCCGATCGTCGTCGAGGGCGGCCTCGCACAGGTCGATGACGCCGTGCCCGTCGCCCAGGTCGGTGCGGACCTGCGCGAGGTTGACGAGGGAGTAGGCGATGAGGTGTGGGTCCCGGGACCGGGCTGCGATCTCTTGGGTCACCCCCCGCCAGAAAGTGGCCGCGCCGAGATCTCCGGCGTCCTGGTAGAGCCAGCCGACGAGCGCGGCATACGCGGCCCCGACCCGGAGGAGCCCGCGGCGAGTCTCACCCGACGCCGAGCGGACGAGCTTGTCGATGAGCTGGTACTGCGTGCTGACGGTGCCGATGAGGTCGTGCGGGCCGAGGAACATGTCCGCGCGGTAGTGCCCCTCCAGTTGCTGTTGGAAGTAGTCGATGAGCGCCGGGTCGACGTGCTGGGTGGCGAGGGGGCCGGACATCAGCGCGGCCTCGGTGACGGATAAGAAGGTGCGACGCTTCACGTCTTCCTCCTGGTGTGCCTCGGGCCTGGTCCAGCCGGCGGGCGGCGTGAATCCCAGGTCCTCGGGCCACCGGCCGAACGCGTCGTGGAGAACCGTGGCCGTCTCTTGCGACGGCCAGCCTGGGCGAGTTCCTTCCCAGCGGCGCCACGTTCGCGGGGCCACCTCGAACGATCTGTCGTCGAGGAAGCGTTGTCCGTGGGCGCTGAGCGCGGCCGCCGCAGCGTCCATGCTGCGCCAGCCCGCGCGGAGCCTTGCAGCCCGCAGGGCATCGTTTCGGTGGCCCATAGGCCCGGTGAGAGGTGTCATCGCGTCTGTCCCCGGCCGTGGCCGCTACGTGGCCACCGATGGCCACGCGATGGCCTATCTGCCCATCTGCGTGCACGGCCATCATCCTCCTATGGGCGCTTCACGCGCTGCCGAACCGATGCAGGGGACCCGGAATGGAAGTACGCGAGAGCAAGCCGGACGAGGCGTACGGGCACCTCGACCACCCGCTCCTCCGCCAGCGGGTCCGCGACCCGCGGACGGGGCGCGAGGGCGAGTTGATGGCCGTCGTCGAGGAGTGCGTCGGCACCGTCGCCGGGGTCCCGCAGCGCGCCCGGACCGCGTATGTCCGGGGCGCCGACGGCCGGGAGTTCACTGCGGCTCCCAACCTCCTGGAGCGGCTGTGACCGCCGCGGGCCGGATCTGCGCCGTCTGCGACCGGCCGATCCGGGCCGGCGGGACGGAGTTCATCCGGCACTCCGCGTCGGGGGCCCGTCCGTCCGACTGGGCGCACGACATCCGGGACCCGGCGTGCAAGCCGGTCCGCCCGGGCGCGCGGTGAGGCGGACCGGATCCGCCGGCACTGGAGGTGGGAGGGCCCTCGCCACCCCCGTGCACGAGGGCCCCCGAATGGTTCACGCCCCGATCGCCGGAGTGGTTCAGGTGGCGGCGGAGGGTGTGATCGGGTTCACTCGGACGGCGGGTGCCCGCTTGGCTTGAACCAGACCTCGGGAAATGGATCTTCACATGATCCGTTTACCGGACGGTCGCACAATAACCGGACTTAATACCCGAACACCGTAGGAGGTTCCTACGAGTTGTGGGCTTGTTTGAACGGTCTGTAGTCGCCAACCCGGTTTCGCTCCTACGGTGTGGCTCGTGCACTCCAGCCCCCCTTTCAATGCCCCCGCCGCCCGCCGCCTGCGGGCGGCCCTGGGCATGGCACCCGGCCACGTCGCCTACGGCCTGCGCGCCCAGTACGGGCTCCTCGTCACCCCCGAGACCGTCATGGCCTGGGAGCGTGGCGAAATACCGCCGTCCTCGGCCGAACTGACGGCCCTCGCGGGGGTGCTCTGGTGCTCCCCCGGCGAGCTGCTGGCCGAGCCGGTCACCCTGCGGGAGCACCGGATCGCGCGCGGCGTGGCCCCGGAGGAGCTGGCCCGGCGGATCGGGCTGGAACCGTCCGCCTACCAGAAGATGGAGGACACCGGCCGCTGGAAGGGCAACGAGCGCCAGTCCGCCACGCTCACCTCGCTGCTGGGGCTGACGCCGGCCCAGTTCGTGACCGCCACCGGCAAGCACGACGAGCTGGCGGAGCTGCTGCGCAACGCCGTGACCACCCGCTGGCAGGCGTATGTGAAACCGCTGGCCAAGCTGCTCCCGGTGGCCAAGTCCGAGCTGGAGCGGGTGCTGGAGCTGCTGCACGGGGACTACCAGTCCCGGATGCTGGCCACCCTGAGCTGGGGCGGGGCGGGCGGCCGGGCGGACAGCGGGGACGCGGGGCGCGAGTTCCTCGCGGGGATCGTGGACCGGTTCTGGGAGCTGGCACGGGTGCGGTGACCGCCGGGCGGCTCCGGGGGGCACCGCCCGGCTGCGGCGCCCTAGAAGACCGACTCGGCCTCGTACATGCGGGCGTCCGGGACGGTCTTCAGCTCGGTGACCGCCTCGGCGAGCGGGGCCATCACGATGTCGGTGCCGCGCAGCGCGGTCATGTTGCCGAAGTCGCCGCGGTGGACGCCCTCGACGGCGTGCCAGCCGAAGCGGGTGGCGAGCACCCGGTCGTAGGCGGTCGGGGTGCCGCCGCGCTGGACGTGGCCGAGGATGACCGGACGGGCCTCCTTGCCCAGGCGCCGCTCCAGTTCCACCGCGAGCCGGTTGCCGATGCCGGCGAAGCGCTCGTGACCGTACGCGTCGATCGCGCCCTTCTCGTAGGGCATGGAACCCTCGGCCGGGTGCGCGCCCTCGGCGACGCAGACGACCGCGAACTTCTTGCCGCGGGCGAAGCGCTCCTCCACCATCTTCACCAGGGCGTCCACTTCGAACGGCCGCTCCGGCAGGCAGATGCCGTGCGCGCCGCCCGCCATGCCGGACTCCAGGGCGATCCAGCCCGCGTGGCGTCCCATGACCTCGACGACCATGACGCGCTGGTGCGATTCGGCGGTGGTCTTCAGCCGGTCGATCGCCTCGGTGGCCACCATGACGGCGGTGTCGAAGCCGAAGGTACGGTCGGTGGAGGAGATGTCGTTGTCGATGGTCTTGGGTACGCCGACCACCGGCATGCCCGCGTCCGAGAGCATCCGGGCCGCCGTCAGGGTGCCTTCGCCGCCGATCGGGATGAGGGCGTCGAGCGCGTACCGCTCGGCCAGCTCACCGGCGTGCTCGGCGGCTTCGTGCAGCCGGGCGCGCTCCATCCGGGCCGAGCCGAGGATCGTGCCGCCGCGCGCCAGGATGCCGCTGACCGCATTGATGTCGAGGGGGCGGTAGTGACCGTCGAGGAGGCCCTTAAAACCGTCCTCGAAGCCGATGACTTCGTCACCGTGTCCGACCACGGCGCGGTGCACGACCGACCGGATGACAGCGTTCAGGCCCGGGCAGTCGCCGCCTGCGGTGAGAACTCCGATACGCATCGTGCTGTGTCTCCTGCTCCTGGTCGTACCGAGCGGTCCGCGTGCGGGCGGGCCGCCGTACACATGAAGGTCTTGCCGGTGAGGCCTGTCCGATTGTTCCACGGGCCCCGGGGAAGCCGCGCTCCGAGCGACTGCCCCCGCAGGGCCTTCCGACCCCCCTGGACAGGCCTTTTTCCCGGCGGGCGCCTTAACCATCGGCAGAGGTATTGTCAAGAGGGCAAGCTCATACTAATTGGGTAAAACGACTCGTAAGATCCACAGGGACGGAGAGCACGCGTGACGCGCAGCGTGTACGTGACCGGCATCGACCGGGGGGACGGCCGGCAGGTCGTCGAGCTCGGACTCATGGAGCTGCTGACCCGCCAGACGGGCCGAGTGGGCGTGTACCGCCCGCTGCTGCACGACGGACCCGACCGGCTCTTCGACCTCCTGAAGGCCCGCTACCGGCTCGACCAGGACTCGTCCACCGCTTACGGCATGGAGTACCACGAGGCCTCCGTGCTGCTCGCCGAGAAGGGCGCCGACGAACTGGTCTCCCGGCTGGTCGACGGCTTCCACCGGGCCGCGCGCGACCACGAGGTCGTGCTGGTCCTCGGCACGGACTACGCCGGCACCAGCCTGCCCGACGAACTGGCGCTCAACGCCCGGCTGGCCAACGAACTGGGCGCGGTCGTCATCCCCGTGGTCGGCGGCACCAAGCAGACCGCCGAGTCGGTGCGCGCGGAGACCCGCAACGCCTACCGGGCCTACGAGAGCCTCGGCTGCGAGGTCGTGGCCGTGATCGTCAACCGGGTGGCCGCGGAGGACCGCGAGGCGCTCGCCGAACGGCTGACCGCGCGGCTCCCCGTGCCCTGCTACGTGCTCCCGGACGACAAGACGCTCTCCGCGCCCACGGTCGCCCAGATCACCCGGGCGCTGGGCGGCGAGGTGCTGCTCGGCGACGAGGCCGGGCTGGCCCGCGACGCCGTGGACTTCGTCTTCGGCGGCGCCATGCTGCCGAACTTCCTGAACGCGCTGACCCCCGGCTGCCTGGTCGTCACCCCCGGGGACCGCTCCGACCTGGTCATCGGCGCGCTGGCCGCGCACACCTCCGGCACCCCGCCGATCGCGGGCATCCTGCTGACGCTGAACGAGCGCCCCGGCAAGGACATCCTGACGCTGGCCTCGAAGCTGGCGCCCGGCACGCCGGTGGTCTCGGTCCCGGGGAACAGCTTCCCGACCGCCGCCGAACTCTTCGCGCTCCAGAGCCGGCTGAACTCCGCCACCCCGCGCAAGCTGGAGACCGCCCTCGGCCTCTTCGAGCGGCACGTGGACACGGCCGCGCTGCGGGACCGGATCTCGGTGACCCGCTCCACCCGGGTCACCCCGATGATGTTCGAGCACGAGCTGCTGGAGCGGGCCCGCGCCGAGCGGCGCCGCGTGGTGCTGCCCGAGGGCACCGAGGAGCGGGTGCTGCGCGCCGCGGACGTGGTGCTGCGCCGGGGCGTGTGCGACCTGACCCTGCTGGGCGGGGAGCAGGCGATCCTGAAGAAGGCGGCCGACCTCGGCATCGACATCAGCGCGGCGCAGCTGATCGACCCGATGACCTCGCCGCTGCGGGAACGGTTCGCCGAGTACTACGCGAAGGCCCGCGCCCACAAGGGCATGACGGTCGAGCTGGCCAACGACGTGGTCACCGACGTCAATTACTTCGGCACCCTGATGGTCCAGGTCGGCCTGGCCGACGGCATGGTGTCCGGCGCGGTGCACTCCACCGCCGCCACCATCCGGCCCGCCTTCGAGATCATCAAGACCCGGCCCGACGCGTCCATCGTCTCCTCGGTCTTCTTCATGTGCCTGGCGGACAAGGTCCTCGCCTACGGCGACTGCGCCGTGAACCCGGATCCGGACGCGGAGCAGCTCGCCGACATCGCGGTGCAGTCGGCCGCCACCGCCGCCGCGTTCGGGCTGGAGCCGCGGATCGCGATGCTCTCGTACTCGACCGGCACCTCCGGTTCGGGGGCCGACGTGGACAAGGTCCGCAAGGCCACCGAGCTGGTCCGGGCGCAGCGTCCGGACCTGCTGATCGAGGGCCCGATCCAGTACGACGCCGCGGTCGAGCCGTCCGTGGCGGCGACCAAGCTGCCGGAGTCCGAGGTGGCCGGGCGGGCGACCGTGCTGATCTTCCCGGACCTCAACACGGGCAACAACACCTACAAGGCCGTCCAGCGCTCCGCGGGCGCCGTGGCGGTCGGCCCGGTCCTGCAGGGCCTGCGCAAGCCCGTCAACGACCTCTCGCGCGGCGCACTGGTCCAGGACATCGTCACCACCGTGGCGATCACCGCGATCCAGGCCCAGTCCGGGCCCGCCCCGGTCTGATCCCCGTACGACCACCCGAGCACCCCCACACGAGAAGGTTCCGCATCCGTGACCGCATCGCGCGTACTCGTCCTCAACTCCGGCTCCTCGTCGCTCAAGTACCAGCTGCTCGACATGGCGGACCGGTCCCGCCTGGCCGTCGGGCTGGTGGAGCGCATCGGCGAGGAGAACTCCCGGCTGGTGCACGAGCGGCTCGTGGACGGGCCCCCGCCCGCGGCGGGCGACGCGAAGCGGGAGACGCTCGGCCCGATCGCGGACCACCGGGCCGCCCTGGAGGCCGTCGCCGCCGAGCTGGCCGCCGACGGCACCGGCCTGGACTCCCCCGAACTGGCGGCCATCGGGCACCGGGTGGTGCACGGCGGCACGAAGTTCACCCGGCCCACCGTGATCGACGACGAGGTGCTGGCGGAGATCCGCGCGCTGATCCCGCTCGCGCCGCTGCACAACCCGGCGAACGTGACGGGGATCGAGGTGGCCCGCTCCCTGCGCGCGGACCTCCCGCAGGTGGCGGTCTTCGACACGGCGTTCCACTCGACGATGCCGGAGCACGCGGCCCGGTACGCGATCGACGCCGCGACCGCCGAGAAGTACTCCGTCCGGCGGTACGGGTTCCACGGCACCTCGCACGCCTACGTGTCCCGGGCGGCCGCTGCCCTGCTGGGCAGGGCGCCCGAGGACGTGAACGTCATCGTGCTGCACCTGGGCAACGGCGCCTCGGCCTCCGCCGTGCGGGGCGGAGTGTGCGTGGAGACCTCGATGGGGCTGACCCCGCTGGAGGGTCTGGTGATGGGGACGCGCTCCGGGGACCTCGATCCGGCGGTCGTCTTCCACCTCGCGCGGGTGGGCGGCCTCTCGGTGGATGAGATCGATTCGCTCCTGAACAAGAAGAGCGGTCTGCTGGGCATGTGCGGGGACAACGACATGCGCGAGGTGATGCGGCGCGCGGGCGAGGGCGACGAAGCGGCGGCCGTCGCCTTCGCCGCGTACGTCCACCGCCTGAAGAAGTACATCGGCGCCTATACGGCGGTGCTCGGCCGGGTGGACGCGGTGGTGTTCACCGCCGGGGTCGGCGAGAACGCCCACCAGGTGCGGGAAGCTGCCGTGGAGGGTCTGGCCGGGCTGGGGCTCGTACTGGACCCGCAGGCCAACGCGGTGCGCTCCGCGCGGCCGCGGCTGATCTCCGCCGAGGGCGCGCGGGTGGCCGTCGCGGTGGTCCCCACCGATGAGGAACTGGAGATCGCCGCCCAGGCGTACGAGCTGGTTACCCGTTAGTCACTTTGGACTTTCCACCAGACGGAATATTCCGCTACGAAACAAACCGATAGGATCCGCTCCATGCGCCGTTCCAAAATCGTCTGCACGCTGGGCCCCGCCGTCGACTCGTATGAGCAGCTGAAAGCGCTCATCGAGGCAGGCATGAACGTGGCCCGATTCAACTTCAGCCACGGATCCCAGGCAGAACACCAGGAGCGGTACGACCGCGTCCGGAAGGTCTCCGAGGACACCGGGCGCGCCGTCGGCGTCCTCGCCGACCTCCAGGGTCCCAAGATCCGTCTGGAAACCTTCGCCGAGGGTCCCGTCGAGCTGGTGCGCGGTGACGAGTTCACCATCACCACCGAGGACGTCCCGGGCGACAAGTCCATCTGCGGCACCACCTACAAGGGTCTGCCCGGTGACGTCTCCAAGGGCGACCAGATCCTGATCAACGACGGCAACGTCGAGCTGCGGGTGACCTCGGTCGAGGGCCCGCGGGTCAAGACCATCGTCATCGAGGGCGGTGTCATCTCGGACCACAAGGGCATCAACCTGCCGGGTGCGGCCGTCAACGTCCCGGCCCTGTCCGAGAAGGACGTCGACGACCTCCGCTTCGCCCTGCGGATGGGCTGCGACATGGTCGCCCTGTCCTTCGTGCGCGACGCCGACGACGTCAAGGACGTCCACAAGGTCATGGACGAGGAGGGCCGCCGGGTCCCCGTCATCGCCAAGGTCGAGAAGCCGCAGGCCGTCGAGAACATGGCGGCCGTGGTCGACGCCTTCGACGCGGTCATGGTGGCCCGTGGCGACCTGGCCGTCGAGTACCCGCTCGAAAAGGTCCCGATGGTCCAGAAGCGGCTCATCGAGATGTGCCGCCGCAACGCCAAGCCGGTGATCGTCGCGACCCAGATGATGGAGTCGATGATCACCAACTCGCGGCCGACCCGCGCCGAGGCCTCCGACGTCGCGAACGCCATCCTCGACGGAGCCGACGCGGTCATGCTGTCGGCCGAGTCCTCGGTCGGCGCCTACCCGATCGAGACCGTCAAGACGATGTCGAAGATCGTCGTCGCGGCCGAGGAGGAGCTGCTCTCCAAGGGCCTCCAGCCCCTGGTCCCGGGCAAGAAGCCGCGCACCCAGGGCGGCTCCGTCGCCCGCGCCGCCTGCGAGATCGCCGACTTCCTCGACGGCAAGGCCCTGGTCGCCTTCACCCACTCCGGTGACACCGCCCGCCGCCTGTCGCGCTACCGCACGGTCCAGCCGATCCTGGCCTTCACGACCAGCGAGAGCACCCGCAACCAGCTGGCGCTGAGCTGGGGCGTCGAGTCGTACGTCGTGCGCCACGTGGACAACACCGACGCGATGGTCGACCTCGTGGACGACGAGCTGCTCAAGCTCGGCCGCTACAACCAGGGCGACACCATGATCATCACGGCCGGTTCGCCCCCCGGCGTCCCCGGCACGACCAACATGGTCCGCGTCCACCACCTCAACGGCGGCGCCCGCGGCTGACGCCGCGGCACCACCCGCTGACCGTCTGCCGCACAGACACGAGGGCGGCACCCCGATCGATCGGGGTGCCGCCCTCGGTGCGTTGCGGGAGCGCCTACTCCGGCGGGCCGACGTAGTTGTGCAGGCCCGGAACGGTGAGCGTGCCGCCGAACTGGCCGGCCTGGACGACCTTGACGTTCGTGAAGAATGCGAAGGGGACGTTCAGCGGCGGCGGGGTGTTCGGGGTGAACTCGATCGGGATCAGCCCGAACAGGTTCCCCTTCAGGCTCTCGGTGTACATCGTCACCGTGCCGCCGCGGATCGTGGACGTGGAGCCCGGGCGGGACTTGAGGTGCGCGACGTTCCCGCTCTTGCCGACCGTCTGGTAGAGGTCCTTGATGTCGAGCGAGTCCGCCGTGAACTTCAGGACCTTCTTCGTGCTGCCGTTCGCGGTCTTCACCTCGACGATGCCCGCGTAGTCCAGCCCGTAGAGGGTCAGCAGGGAGCTGTCGAGGTACCACGGCTCGTCCGGCAGGACCGGGGCGCCGGGGTCCAGCTTGGCGTTGGCGAGGGCCTGGGCGTCCAGCGTGGGACAGGGGAAGGGCGTCTTTCCGTCCGCCGTCTTGCCGTCCGCGGCCTTGTCCGCGTCCTTCGCCGCGTCGTCGGCCTTCGCGTCCTCGTCGGCCTTCTCCGCGTCGGACGCGCCGGTCTCGTCCTTGGCCTTCTTCGCGGTGTCCTTGACCTCCTGCGACAGCTCCGAGACGGAGACGCCGGCCTGGTCCGCCGCCTTGCGGATCGGGTCCGCGGCGGGGTCGGGGGTCTGCTTCGCGCCGGGGGCGGCGCTGGTGGCGGGCGCCGGGGCGGCCGTGCCCTTGGCGCCCTTGAGGGGCTTGCCCAGCTCGTCGAAGAAGTCCTTGACCGCGTCGCCCAGACCCAGCGGGTCCAGCGGGTTCGGCGTCCTGGCCGCGGGCGCCGAGGCGCTCGGGGACGGCGAGGCGGCGGCCGGGGCCCCCGGCTTCGCCGGCTGGGACGCCGGCGGGGAGGCGTTCCCCTGCTTGGCCGCGGGCTTGGAGGCCGACGGGGAGGCAGCGGGAGACGGCCCCACGGGAACGCCCGTCGAGGGGGTCGCGGTGGGCGACGCACTCGGGGACGGGCTCTTGGAGGTCGAGGCCGACGGGGAGGGCGATTGCGTGGGCTCGTCGGACCGCGTGACACACGGCCCGGGCGCGAACGGGATCTCCTTGTCGTCGGCCAGTGCCATCTTCGGCGCCATGCCCATCCCGACGAAGACCGCGGTCGGCATCGCCGCCAGCGCCATCGTCTTGCCGACGGGTATCTGGAGCTTGGTCAGCAGCGACTTCCTGGGCGCCGCGTGGCGCGGGCCCCTTCTCTCACGGGACTCTCCGCCCGGGGCCTGGGCCCGTTGCGTCTCGTCACCCCGCACTGTTCCTCCCGCCATCGGCGTGGGCAGTCGTCTCGGAAGCGTGGTCCGTTTCCGCCTCGCGGGGAGCGGGCAGCCCGACCGCGGGGTCCAGCGGCCTGCCGGGCGCCCACGCCAGCGCGAGGCACCCGCCGATCAGCGCGCACAGGAAGCCCAGCAGGAAGCCGCCGATGTTCGACACCGGCAGGGACACGAGCCCCAGCAGGAGCGTGGCGACGCCGGCGAAGATCCTGATGCCCTGCTGGAACCAGAGGGCGAGCCCGAGCGTGACCAGCAGGACACCGATGATCAGTGACCCCGCGCCCGCCGTCGTCGCCATGGCGATCGTGATGTTGCCCAACCGGACGTCCGCGTACGGGAAGTACGCGATCGGAATACCGCCGAGCAGCGTGAACAGTCCCGCCCAGAACGGCCGGGCACCGCGCCAGGCGCGGAACCGGTACCAGAGCACCGTGAGCCAGTGGTCGTCTGCCGGGGATACGGGGGCCTCGGGGTACATGGACAACAGCTCCCTGAAAACGGTCGTACGGAGAACTAGGTGGAGCGCCCGGCCGGGCGGACGGGGCGGCATGCGCGCCACCGCGCCCGCCCGGCCGGTTCAAGCGACCGGACGGATTACTTGATGTCCTGGTAGCACGGCTCGTTGCCGCTGAGGAGGCGCAGCTTGAGGTCCGGCAGCGTGAAGGTGCCCGCCGTCGTCGCCCATGCCTTCTGCCGCACGTTGGTCAGCGTGGCCTTCTTCGCGCGCTGCGAGAAGAGACCGCCATCGGACACCGTGCCGGCCTGCGGCTTGGTGGTGTGGCTCGCGTCGCCGACCGCGACACCGATGTCGAGCTGCTCGAACTTGGCGTCCGCGTCCAGCTCGGCGACATCGAGGTAGATGTTCTCCGCGACGGCGGGACGGCCCTTGTTGCCCGTCCGCAGCTGCAGGGTGATGTTGCCGAGACCGGGCACCGGGGTGACCAGGGACTGGCACATGTTGGTGATCTCGGCGTGGCTGAACCCGGAGATGGTGACCGGGTGGTACGCGTCCTTCTTGTCGTCGCCGAGGGTCTTGCCCTTGGCCACGCTGCCGTACTGGATCAGGTTGTCACCGACGAGCTCGTCGGCCGACACCTTGAAGTCCTGGCCCGAGACGCTGAAGGACGCCGCGAGAGCGCCCTGCGCCAGACCCACGCCCACCGCGGCGGTCGCCGCGATGCTCGGCACCATGACGAGAGCGAAGCGCTTCCATCTGGTCCCACCACGAACCTGGGAAATCATGTTGGTCCTCCTCATCGGACGTACATCTCCGGTCCGGGCCGTGCCCGTCCTGGGATGGGAGAAGTGCTACGTCCTCGGGAAGGAGCGCAGGCGACCGGGTCGCGGCTGTACCGCGTCAGGAACACCGGCGATCACCCCCGAGCGACAACCACTGGGCCACGCGTTCGCGCAACCTGATGAGGACAGGAACCGCCCGGGTGCGGCGGCTACCCCCCTGTCCCGCGTCCGGCGCCCCTGGCGCCGGCCGGCTCGGTGGGGACCCCTCCGCGCGGTGCCGGGTGACCGGCGCTGCGGGATGGACCGAGCGTGGCCGATCGTTGTCCATTCCCGGCCGGGGCACAAGGGGGTTCGTTACTGGCGGGTAACGGCTGGATAACCTGAGTGCGGCACGTCGCCGTCGGGCAGCAACACAGGGTGTCACCCATGGCCACGACAGATGCGACGAAGAGCGAACCAACCGGACAGTTCACGGGGTTCGGCTTACTGGGAGTAACAGCGACCGCGATTACCAAGTTTTGGCAAAGTGCGGCCGCTGTTTATCTCCGTGTCAACAAATCACCGGCGGTCCACCGGCATGCGAGCGGGCCTGGGCGCGAACCACCGCGCCGGCCGTGGGCCGCGCCCTAGAAGAGCACCCGCGCGAGGGCGGTGCGGGCGGCCGAGACCCGGGGATCGTCCGCCCCGATGACCTCGAACAGCTCCAGCAGCCGCAGCCGTACCGCGTTGCGGTCGTCACCCGCCGTGACGCGGACGGCGTCCACCAGCCGCCCGAAGGCGTCCTGCACGTGACCGCCCGCCATGTCCAGGTCGGCCGCCGCGATCTGCGCCGCCGGATCGGCCGGCCGCGCGGCCGCCGCGGCGCGCACCGCCTGCGGGTCCATGTGCTGCACCCGCGCGAGGAGCTCCGCCTGGGCCAGGCCCAGCTTGGCCTCGCTGTTGGCCGGGTCCCCGGCCAGTACGTTCTTGTACGCCTGGACGGCTCCGCCCAGGTCGCCCGCGTCCAGCGCGACGACGGCCGCTTCGAGCAGCGCGTCGTAGGGGCCCTCCGGCTCCTCGTCCACGCCGCCCGCGGGGCCGCCGTACGCGCCCTGGGCGGCCGGGTCGACCGCGATGCCGGTGAGGCCGTAGCGCTCCTCGGCGACCTGGATGAGCTGGCCGAGCGTCTCGCGGATCTGCTGCTCGGGCACGGCGCCCTGGAACAGCGGCAGTGCCTGACCGGCGACGACCGCGAACACGGCGGGGATGCCCTGGACGCCGAACTGCTGCATCAGCAGCTGGTTGGCGTCGACATCGATCTTGGCCAGAACCAGTCGGCCGTTCGCTCCGGTGACCAGGCGCTCCAGCACCGGGCTGAGCTGCTTGCACGGCTCGCACCACTCGGCCCAGAAGTCGATGACGACCGGGACCTGGTGCGAGAGTTCGAGCACGTCGAGTTCGAAACCGGCCTCGTCGACATCGATGACGAGCGCCGACGGCGCCACGGCGCCGGGGACGGCGCCGTCGGCGCCGCCCTGCCGGGCCGCGGCCGCGCGCGCCTGCTCCGCCTTCGCCTTGGCCTCGCCGGCCGCCTTCACCGCGGCGAGGTCGACGACACCGCTCATGGACATGTTTCTGGGCTGCATGCGTACATCCTCCCCCGTGTGCGCGCGCCGACGAAAAGACCTCGTGAAAGACGTCGTAAAACAGCACTACGACCATCACCACGGCCGGCGCCGCGAACAGCACCGCCGAACCGCTTGCCGCACCACGGCCGGGCGTCGTCCGCACGGCCGTGCACCTGAACTGCGTGGCGCCGGGTCCCCACCTGGCGCCGTAGCTCGCGTGGTTGTCGCTCTTACGCTACGAGTCGTAGCGTAACTCCCTGCGGGACCTCGCGGTCCGTGATCTGAACCACACCGTGCGGGGTCCTGGCGGTTCCGCTACTGGCGGGTATGGTCACCGTCCATGCGCAACCCCGTCTCCGGTTCCGGCCGCACCGGCCGCCCCCGCAGCGCCACGGCGGACGCCGCGATCCTCGCCGCCACCCGGGACGCGCTGGTCGAGCTGGGCTGGTCGAAGCTGACCATGGGCGACGTCTCGGCCCGCGCGGGGGTCGCCAAGACCACCCTCTACCGCCGCTGGGCGGGCAAGAGCGAGCTGGTCGTGGACGCGGTCGCGGAACTCTTCGACTCCCTCGAACTCCCCGACCGGGGCTCGCTCCAGGCCGACATCGAGTACGTCGTCCTGCGGTTCGCGGAGCTGCTGCGGCGCCCGGAGGCCCGTACGGCGCTCATGGCGGTGGTCGCCGAATCCACCCGCGACGAGGCGCTGCGGGGCAGGATCCGGTCGGCGATCGTGGACCGGCAGAAACGTCTCGTCGTCCTGGGCCGCGAGCGCGCGCAGGCCCGCGGCGAACTTCCCTACGAAGCGGACGAGGACCTCGCCGGGCGCACCACGGACCTGATCTTCGACGTCATCGCGGGCACCGTGGTGCACCGCGCCCTGGTGAGCGCCGAACCGGTGGACGAGCTGTGGGTCGCCGCCTTCACCGCCCTGCTGATGCACGGGCTGCTGGGCGCGGACGGGGCGGCCCCGGCCTGACGGCGGACCTCCGACGCACGCGGGGCCGGCCGCGGCACGCTCCGCGCGCGCCACGACCGGCCCTCCGCTCGCCGGATACCGTCCGGCCGGAGCCGGACGCGGGATCAGAAGCCGGGCGGCTCCGTGTAGGTGCCCCACTCGTCCCGCAGCACGCCGCAGATCTCGCCGAGCGTCGCCTCGGCCCGTACGGCGTCCAGCATGGCCGGGATCATGTTCGACCCGTCCCGCGCCGCCGCCAGCATCGCGTCCAGACCCGCGCGGACCTTCGCGTCGTCGCGGCGGGCCTTGCGCTCCTTGAGCTCGCGGACCTGGACCACCTCGACCTCGTGGCTGACGCGGAGGATCTCCAGGTCACCGGTGACGGAGCCGTGGTGCACGTTGACGCCGACGACCCGCTTGTCGCCCTTCTCCAGCGAACGCTGGTACTGGAAGGCCGACTCGGCGATCTCCCCGGTGAACCAGCCGTCCTCGATGCCGCGCAGGATGCCCGAGGTGATGGGACCGATGGGGTGCCGGCCGTCGGGGTGGGCGCGCAGCCCGCGCTCCCGGATCTGGTCGAAGATCTTCTCGGCGTCGGCCTCGATCCGGTCGGTGAGCTGCTCGACGTACCAGGAACCGCCCAGCGGGTCGGCCACGTTGGCCACGCCCGTCTCCTCCATCAGCACCTGCTGCGTGCGCAGGGCGATCTCGGCGGCCTGCTCGCTCGGCAGCGCGAGGGTTTCGTCGAGGGCGTTGGTGTGCAGGGAGTTGGTGCCGCCGAGGACCGCTGCGAGGGCTTCCACGGCCGTGCGCACGACGTTGTTGTACGGCTGCTGGGCAGTCAGGGAGACGCCGGCCGTCTGGGTGTGGAAGCGCAGCCACATGGACTTGTCGGACGCAGCTCCGTAGACCTCCTTCATCCAGCGCGCCCAGATCCGGCGGGCGGCGCGGAACTTGGCGATCTCCTCGAAGAAGTCGAGGTGCGCGTCGAAGAAGAAGGACAGCCCGGGCGCGAAGTGGTCCACGTCCATGCCGCGCGAGAGTCCGAGTTCGACGTAGCCGAAGCCGTCGGCGAGGGTGTAGGCCAGCTCCTGCGCGGCCGTCGCCCCGGCTTCGCGGATGTGGTAGCCGGAGACGGAGAGCGGCTTGTAGGCGGGGATGCCCTCGGCGCAGTACTCCATCAGGTCGCCGATGAGGCGCAGGTGCGGCTCGGGTTCGAAGAGCCACTCCTTCTGGGCGATGTACTCCTTGAAGATGTCGGTCTGCAGCGTGCCGTTGAGCAGGGCCGGATCGACGCCCTGGCGCTCGGCGGCGACGAGGTACATGCAGAAGACGGGCACGGCGGGCCCGCTGATGGTCATCGACGTGGTGACGTCGCCGAGCGGGATGTCCCGGAACAGGACCTCCATGTCGGAGGCGGAGTCGATGGCGACCCCGCAGTGGCCGACCTCGCCCAGCGCGCGCGGGTCGTCGGAGTCGCGGCCCATCAGGGTGGGCATGTCGAAGGCGACCGAGAGGCCGCCGCCGCCCGCCGCGAGGATCATCTTGTAGCGCTCGTTGGTCTGCTCGGCGTTGCCGAACCCGGCGAACTGCCGGATGGTCCAGGTCCGCCCGCGGTAACCGGTGGCGTGCAGGCCGCGGGTGTACGGGTACTCGCCCGGCCAGCCGATGCGCTCGAAGCCCTCGTAGGTGTCCCCGGGGCGGGGGCCGTACACCGGCTCGACCTCGTCGCCGGAGAGCGTGGTGAAGTCGGCCTCGCGGGTGCGGGCCCTGTCGTAACGGGCCTGCCAGCGAAGGCGGCCTTGCTCGATGGCGTCAGCGTCCATGCTTCGAATTTACTAGGACGTCCTAGTAAATGTCGATGGCCCACCCCGGGAAGTCGTCCCGGGGTGGTGTGAGATCGAGCGCGCCTCCAGTGCGGAGGGCGGCGTCAGGCCTGCGCGGCCGCGGCCTGCGGGGCGCCGTTCACCAGGGGCTCGATCTCGGCGCGGACCTTGCGCTCGACGAAGAACGCCGCGAGCGGGATCGTGCCGGAGAGCATGACCCACAGCATCTTGCCGAAGGGCCACTTCGCCTTGGAGCCGAGGTCGAAGGCGAAGACCAGGTAGATCATGAAGAGCACGCCGTGGGCCTGGGAGACCACGAAGGTCAGGTCCGCGCCCTTGTCGAAGCCGTACTTGAAAATCATGCAGGTGCACAGCACCAGCAGCATCACTGCGGTGGCATAGGCCATCACCCGGTAGCGGGTCAGCACGCTCTTCTTCATGCCACTGAGCCTAACCGTCCGTTTTGCGCGATCTTGACCGGGGCCCGCTTCCCGGCCGACGGGCTACTTCGCGTCGAAGTCGTCCGCGGCCACCCGCAGCGGCCTGAGCAGCGCGAAGATCTCCCCGCACTCCTCCGCGTCGTAGGCGCCCAGCCCGAAGTCCATCGCCATCAGGTCCCGGGTCGCCGCCTCGACGACCTCGCGGCCCTTGTCGGTGATCGAGGCGAGCGTGCCGCGGCCGTCGTTCGGGTTGGGGCGCTTGGCGACCAGGCCGGAGCGGACCAGGCGGTCGACGGTGTTCGTCACCGACGTCGGGTGCACCATGAGGCGCTCGCCGATCTTCGACATGGGCAGCTCGCCGGCCTTGGAGAAGGTCAGCAGGACGAGTGCCTCGTACCGCGCGAAGGTCAGTCCGTACGGCTTCACCACCGCGTCGACCTCGCCGAGCAGGATCTGGTGCGCGCGCATGATCGAGGTGATCGCTGCCATCGAGGGCACCGGTCCCCAGCGCTGCTGCCACAGTTCGTCGGCGCGGGCGATGGGGTCGAAGGGGAGACTGAGCGGCTTGGGCACGGACCAGACCCTACCCGCCGGTCATTTGCGGGCGGAGGCCGTCTCACTCTTCGGCCCGTGGGGTTTCCGGTGCTCGTGCGGCCCGTGCGGCGTCGGCGCGGCCGTCGCGCGGAGTTCCGTGAGCAGGAACAGCACGACCGCGGTACCGAGCACCCCGGACCCCGCGACCACCAGGTGGACGGGCGCGAACTCCGCCGCGATCCCGGCCAGCGCCATGCCGACGCCCTGGAGGGTCATCAGCCCCGTGCTCAGCAGGGTCATGGCCCGGCCGCGCAGCTCGTCGGGGACCGCGTCGACGTACCACTGGTCCAGGCCCAGGGTGTAGGCGTGGGCCAGTCCCGCCGCAAGGAGGAGCACCAGCAGGACCGCCACGCCCGGCCGGACGGCGTACCCGAGGAGCGGCAGCGCCCCGACGGCCGCCAGCGGCGCCACGAGGCGCGAGCGGGCGGCGGCGCCGAGCGCGGAGCCCGCCCACAGCTCGCCGGCGATGGTGCCGACGGGCATCGCGCACATCAGCAGGCCCAGTACGGCCGTACCCGCGCCGATGCCGTCCGCGTACGGCGCCATCAGCGCCTCCGGTACGACGACGAACAGCGGCGGCAGCCAGAACATCAGCGTGATCGCCCGCAGCCTGCGGTCGCCGAAGACCGCGCCCACGGCGGCGAACGGCGAGGTGCGCCCCGCCCCGACGGCCCGCGCCGGACGGGCGCGGGTTCCCCAGCGCAGCAGCAGCGCGGAGCAGACGAAGGTGGCGGCGGTGATCGCGATCGCCCCGCGCGGCGAGAGCGCGGTGAGCAGGATCCCGCCGACGCCGAAGCCGATGAGCTGGGCGCTCTGGGCCACCATCCGCAGGAGCGAGCGCCCGAGGACGTAGGCGTCCCCGTCGCCGAGGATGTCGGCCAGCGAGGCGTTGCGGGTGCCCTGGAAGAGCGGCGCGACGAAGGCCATGGCGCACCGCAGCACGAACAGCAGCGCGACGGGCGTCCCCGGCAGCACCATCGCGGCGGCGCAGACGGCGCAGACCAGGTCGCAGACGACGAGCACCCGGCGGGCGGGATACCGGTCGGCGACCCCCGCGAGGAGGGTGCCGCCGAGGGCGTAGGGCAGGAACCCGAGGGCGAAGGTGAGGGCGCTGAGGAGGGGGGAGCCGGTGACCCGGAAGACGAGGACGGTGAGCGAGATCTCCGCGACGACGAGCCCGAGGACGGACATGAGGTGCGCGGCGAAGACGGGCCGGAACTCGCGGACCCGGAAGGCCGCGCGGTAGCCGGGAGGTGCGGTTGCCATGCCCGCAGCCTGCCGGGGGCGCCGGGGGCGCCCCAGTGATTCGGCCCTGCCCGAATGACCCCGGCGGGCTGGCAGGGCAGGCACCCTTGTCGGCCGTCAGGGCGTGAGCCGCGCCAGTTCCCGCCCGATCGCCGCGCGCAGCGCGTCGTGCCGCGGGCCGAGCGCGTACCGCCCGTCGCGCCACCGCTCCGGCGGGTACAGCCACACGGGTTTGCCCACCAGCTCCCCCGGTTCCCAGTCGAACCGCGGCCAGACGTGCGCGTGCAGGAAGGGGTCGGTGTTCCCGAGGATCTCCAGGTTGACCCGCCGGAAGGCGGGGTCCAGTGCCGAGCAGGCGCGCTCGACGGCTTCGCCGAGCGCGTCCATGCCGGCCAGGAACGCCAGCCGCCCGGCGCGCGGGAGGTCAGAGAGCCGCTGCACGGCCGGATCGTCCGCCAGCAGCACCGAGTACCCGGGGAGGAACTGGACGTCGCCGATCACCGCGAAGCCGGCCTCCAGCCGCCGGAGCACCGTGGGGTTCTCGCCCCGCAGCGCGCTGCCGATCCGGTCCTGCCGCCAGTCGTCATTGGTGATCATGGCGGGCGAGCCTACCGGGCGCCCGGCCGCGCGCGGCCGGTTCGCGTCACCCGGACGGGCCAAGGCGGGCCGGTGGGGGCGGGATCGCCCGGTCGGGGGAATCCGGGTCGCCGCGTTGCCGGGCGTGGCCTTGTGTGGGGGTATCGACTCTGGACCGAGCACTGGAGGGACCGTGCGGCCGGAAGGCTTCGACTACGAGACCCACAGCCGTCTCGCCGGTCCGTTCGCGGAGCCGGAGCCCGGTCCCGACGGTGTCTACCGGGTGGCGTACCGGTCCCTGCTGGCGCGGGAGCCGCACCGAATACGGGCCGTCGCGCTCATGACGCTGGCTCCGGCGCTGTCCGCCGTGCTGTTCCTCTACCTCGTCTGGCCGACCCACTGGACCGTCCGCGAGGGGGCCGCCCGGTGGCTGGTCCACTGCGACACCGTGATGCTCGTGTCCATCGCGTCGATCATGCTCTTCATGTTCGTCAACGTGGTGTCCATCGCCCACGCGACGATGATGGCCCGCGATCCGGTCCCGGTGCCGCCCGAACCCGGCGTCCGGGTCGCGTTCCTGACGACGTACGTGCCCGGCAAGGAGCCGCTCGCCATGGTGCGGGCCACCCTCCAGGGGGCCGTACGGGTCCGCCACCCCGGCCCGCTCGACGTCTGGCTCCTCGACGAGGGGGACGACCCGGACGCCCGGAAGCTGTGCGCGGAACTCGGCGTACGGCACTTCACCCGCAAGGGCGTGCCCGAGTGGAACACCCGCAAGGGCACCCACCGGGCCAGGACCAAGCACGGCAATTACAACTCCTGGCTGGTCCGGCACGGCGACGACTACGACGTCTTCGCCTCCGTCGACACCGACCACGTCCCGGCGACCAACTTCCTGGAGCGGATGCTCGGCTACTTCCGGGACCCCGACACCGCCTTCGTCGTCGGCCCGCAGGTGTACGGGAACTACACGACGGCCGTCACCAAGGCCGCCGAGTCCCAGCAGTACCTCTTCCACGCGCTGATCCAGCGCGCGGGCAACCGCTACGGCGCCCCCATGTTCGTCGGCACCAACAACGCCGTCCGGATCAGCGCGCTGCGCCAGGTCGGCGGGCTGTACGACTCGATCACCGAGGACATGGCCACCGGCTTCGAGCTGCACCGCCGCCGCAACCCCGCCACCGGGCGGTACTGGCGTTCCGTGTACACCCCGGACGTGCTCGCCGTCGGCGAGGGCCCGGCCTCCTGGACGGACTTCTTCACCCAGCAGCTGCGCTGGTCGCGCGGCACCTACGAGACCCTCTTGCGGCAGTACTGCAAGGGGTTCTTCCGCATGCCCGCCGGGCGCCGGCTCAACTACACGCTGATGCTCGTCTACTACCCCATGACCGCCGTGAACTGGTTCCTCGGCGTCCTCAGCTGCGTCCTGTTCCTCTGCCTCGGCGCTTCCGGCACCGAGGTCTCCTCCGAGGTCTGGCTGATGCTCTACACGGACGCCGCGGCCCTCCAGGTGGGCCTCTACCTGTGGAACCGCCGCCACAACGTCTCGCCGCACGAGCCCGAGGGCTCCGGCGGGCTGGCCGGCATGGCGATGTCCGCGATCTGCGCGCCGGTGTACCTGGCATCGCTGGGCTCGGCGGTGCTGCGCACCCGGGGCCGGTTCGTCGTCACCCCCAAGGGCGGCGACGCCAGCCCGGACCGGCTGTCGACCTTCCGGATCCACCTCTGCTGGGCGTTCGTGCTGCTCGTCTCGCTGGCCGCCTCGGTCCGCTACGGCCACACGCACGCGGCCATGCGGATCTGGGCGGTCCTCGCGCTGTGCGTCACCCTGTCCCCCCTGGCCGTCTGGGGCGTGACCGGCCTGCGCGGCCGCCGCGCCGGGGTCCGCGGACCCCGCGCGGCGCGCCCGCAGGCGCCCGGCGCGCACCGTACGGAGAGCGGCACCGGGACCGGGAGCGAGCCCGCAGACGGATCCGGGAGCGGGCCCGGCGAGGACCCGCGGCCCGCACTCGCCACCACGGGAGGGAACTGAGCCATGGCCCACCGCCCCTCGAAGCGGTTCAAGAAGACGGTCCTGGGCACCGGCGCGGCCCTCGTCCTGCTCGCGCTCAACGCCCCCGCCACACTCTCCTTCGCCGGGGACGCCTTCCATGCGTACAAGATCGGGCAGCGCAGCTACAAGGTCCAGTACGGATCGTGGGACCTGGTCGACCTGCCCGTCGAGTACCGGATCAACGCCATGCACGCCGCGCTCCTGCACACCGGCAAGGTGCTGCTCATCGCGGGCTCCGGCAACAACCAGCGCAACTTCGACCGGGGCACCTTCGAGACCGTCCTGTGGAACCCTGCCGACGACACCTTCAAGAAGATCCCGACCCCCGAGGACTTCTTCTGCTCCGGGCACGCCCAGCTCCCCGACGGGCGGCTGCTGGTGGCCGGCGGGACCGCCCGCTACGAGGTCCTCGACGGCAAGGTCACCCGGGCCGGCGGCGGCATGCGGGTCAAGAACGAGAACCCCGACAAGGCCGTCACGCTGAAGAAGGGCACCCGCTTCCGCTCCCCGTCCGGGGTGGAGTACGTGTCCCGGTTCGACGTCACCGTGCCGCCGGCCACGCGCGGGTTCGAGGCCGCCCCGGGCGACGGCGGCGCCGCGACGCCCTGGCGGGCCCGGGTGACGGCGGCCGAGGCGCGGGTCTTCGTCGAGGCGGTGCGGGAGGGCCGCGAGGGCCTGACCACGCAGGCGGCGCAGTACCGGGTCCTCGGCCTGCAGGGCAGGGACGCCGACGACGTCTACGGGCTGGCCGAGCGGCTCAGCACCGCCAAGCAGGACTTCCAGGGCATCAGGTCGGCGTACGAGTTCGACCCGCGGGCGGAGAAGTACGTCCCCGTCGACCCCATGCGGGACGCCCGCTGGTACCCGACCCTCGTCGGCCTCCAGGACGGCAGGGTGCTCGCGGTCTCCGGCCTCAACGACGTCGGCGACGTGGTCCCCGGCGACAACGAGATGTACGACCCGCGGACCCGGACGTGGAGCAAGGGGCCCTTCCACTACTTCCCCACCTACCCGGCGCTCTTCCTCACCCGGGGCGGCAGCCTCCTGTTCACCGGCTCCAACGCGGGGTACGGCCCCAAGGACAAGGGCCGCGCGCCCGGCATCTGGGACCCGGCGGCGAACCGGTTCACGCCGGTCGGCGGACTCGCCGACGCCGACCAGCTGGAGACCTCCTCCTCCGTCCTGCTGCCGCCCGCCCAGGACCAGAAGGTGATGGTGCTCGGCGGCGGCGGGGTCGGCGAGTCCCGGCTCTCCACCCGGCGCACCGCCGTGATCGACCTGAAGGCGCCGCACCCCGCCTTCCGCTCCACCGCTCCGCTGCCGCAGGGCACCCGCTACCTCAGCAGCGTGCTGCTGCCCGACGACTCCGTCTTCACCACCGGGGGCTCCTCCGACTACCGCGGCCGGGGCGCCTCCGACATCCGCAAGGCGCAGTTCTACTACCCGCGCCGCGACACCTTCGTGGCCGCGGCCGACCCCGCCGTGGGGCGCGACTACCACTCCGAGGCGCTGCTGCTGCCCGACGGGCGGGTGGCCACCTTCGGCTCGGACCCGCTCTTCGCGGACAAGGACAACACCAAGCTGGGGAAGTTCGAGCACCGCCTGGAGGTGTACACCCCGCCGTACCTCTACCGGGACCCGGCGCTGCGGCCCGTCCTCGGCGCGGGTCCGTCCGAGGTCGCGCCGGGCGGCCGGGCCGCCTTCGCGTCCCCGCACCCGGAGCGGATCGCCCGGGCCCGGCTGATGCGGCCGAGCGCGGTCACGCACTCCACGGACGTGGAGCAGCGCTCCGTCGAGCTGGGGGTGACCCGCACGGGCGGCTCGGTCACGGTGGAGGTCCCGGGCGACCCCACGCTCGTACCGCCCGGCTGGTACATGCTGTTCGCGGCCGACGCGGACGGGACGCCGTCGGTGGCGCGGTGGATCCGGGTCACGGAGCCGGTGACCGCGACGCCCACGTCCGACGTGGGGTGGATGCCGGCGGAGTGACGCCGGGGGGCGGCCTGCCGGGGGCGGCCTGCCGGGTCGCGGCGGGGTCGGCTCCCCCGGTCGCGCCGGGGCTCAGTCCTTGGCGCGGCGGGCGAGGCCCAGCGCGTAGTCCGGCCACCAGCGCCCGGCCTCCGGGCCGCCCCGGCAGGGGCCGTCCGATTCCCCGGGCCGCTTGACCCACAGGTACGCGTCGACCAGCGGGTCGCCCGTCCGGTCGGTGGGGCGCACGCCGAGCGCCCGGCCCGGTGGATTGCACCAGGCCTGCGGGCCGCTGCCCGGCAGCGGGCCCGCGCCGTTGCGGCTGGTGTCGATGACGAAGTGCTTGCCCCCGGTGCCCCGGGAGAGCGCGGCGCCGTACGCCCGGCCGGCCTCGTCCGGCTGGAAGTTGGACACGTTCAGCGAGAAGCCGTCGGCCCGCTCGATGCCCGCCTTGTACAGCGGCTCGACCAGCTTCTGCGGGTCCGGGATCCACGCGGGGTTGCCCGCGTCGAGGTAGACCTTGGTGTTCTTGTTCCGCTTCAGCCGGTCGATGGCGTCCGAGAGCAGCTGGTAGCGCTCCTCGTGGTGCTCGGCCTGGGTGCAGCCGTCCACGACGTGCGGGACGGCGTCCGGTTCCAGGACCACGAGCGCCTGCGCGTCGCCGATGTTGTCGGCGAAGGCACCGATCCAGCTGCGGTAGGCGGTGGCGTTCCATGCACCGCCGGCCGAGTGCTGGCCGCAGTCGCGGTAGGGGATGTTGTACGCCGTGAGCACCACCGTCCGGTGCGCCGCGCGGGCCCCTTCGACGGCCCGGCGGATCTCCGGCCCCGGATCGTCCCCCGCCCCCCACAGCGCCATCGGCTGGTCCGCGATCCGGCGCAGCACCTGGGCGTCACCGTTGCGTCCCTGCGCCTCCCAGGCCTCGACCTGGCGGGCGGCGTCGCTCTGCGGGTCCACCCAGTACGGCGACCCGGCGCCCTGCGGGTCGGCCGGCGCGGCCGCCGGGGTCCCGGCCGGGGCGGCCCCCGGCCCGGAGGAGGTACAGGCGGTGGCGGCCGCCAGCGCGAGGAGGACGAGGCTGGTCAGGGTGGTGGTGCGGCGGCGGCCTGGCATCCGGCTTCCTCGGTGCGGGCGGGGCGGGCAGCGGACCGGGACATCGTGACATGACGGACACGTGACGCGGCCGCGACGCCCCGCGCGGTGCCCCGCCGGGCCGGGTCGCGACGCGGCCGGGTCAGGACGCGGCCGGGTCCGCCCCCGTGGCCAGCGCGATCCCGAGCGGCGTGCGCTCGTAGAACACCTGGTGGCGGTGGCGGCGCGGCTCCAGCAGGCCCGCCCCGCGCAGCGCGTGCAGGTGCGCGGAGACGGAGGACGGCGCGAGGCCCAGCCGGTGGGCGAGCGCGGTCGTGGAGGCCGGTTCGCGCAGCGCGCACAGGACGTCGGCCCGCGCGCGGCCCAGCAGCCGGGCCAGGGCCGCCGGGGTCTCCTCGGCGGCCTGCGACCACAGGGCGCCGATCCCGCGGGCCGGATAGACGACGGTCGGCTGCCAGGGCGGGTCGTACCCGCCGACCACGTCGGGCCAGACGAAGGCGCTCGGCATCAGGAGCACGCCCTGGCCGTCGAGACAGCGGTCGTGGTGGGTGCGGCGGTGCAGGGTGAGCGTGCCGTCGGACCAGGTGAGGTCGGGGTGCAGCCCCTCGAACAGCCCGGCCAGCCCGGAGGCGGCGAGGCGGCGCGAGTGGAAGAGGACGTCGGCCTCCAGGATGGCTCGCAGCCGGGGCCAGTGCGGGGCGATCAGCGCGTGCCAGGCCCGCTCGGTGAGGTCGGCCAGGGTGCGCACGGCGCGCTCGGGGTCGGCGAGCAGCTCGCGCCCGGTCTCGCTCTCCAGCGCGCCGGGGGTGCAGGACAGGGAGAGCCGGATCTCCTCGTGCGCGGCGACGGGGTCCACGGCGCGGACCCGGGCCAGCTCCTCCTCGAAGGTGACGTCGGGGCCGAGCGGCGGCGGGCAGAGGAAGTCCGGATTGTGCCCGCGCACCGGCATGAGCAGCCACAGCGGCCGCAGGTCGAGCCCGGCCGCGGCGTCCCGGATGCCGTGCAGCCAGGGCAGGTGGTACCCCTGCCGCTCGGGCCGCTTCAGCGTCCGCACGGCCTCGGCGGTCTCCCAGCGCGGCGAGATCGCGAACCGGCACCGCAGCAGATCGGCCGCCCCGAACCGGTAGTGCACGGCCATGTCGTTCCTCTCACTTCGCCCGACACCGACGTAATACGCGTCTTACACTAGGGGCGTGGCGAAGACCAGGATCAGCATCAGCCTTGAGCAGGAGCAGGCCGAGCGCATCAGGCAGCACGCCGAACGGGCCGGGCTCGACGTCTCGGCCTATCTCGTGCACGCCGCGACCCGGCAGATGGCGGAGACCGACGCCATAGAGGCGCAGTTCGCGGGCGTGGACGCCCTGATCGCGGCGGCCGAGGCGGAGGCCGCGGACGCGGCGGACGCGCAGGGCAGCCCCCGGGAGCTGACGGCGCAGGAGCGCCGGGAGGTCGAGGCGGCCCTCGCGCTCGTCTACGGTCCGGACCGGTCCGGCGCCCGTCCCGGCGAAGCCGCGTGAGCCGGGCGAGGGTCCCCGTCTACGACACCGGGATGCTGATCGCCCTCGCCGACCGCAAGCCCAAGGCGGTCCGCCTGCACGAGGCGCTGCGGCAGACCCCGCACCGGGCGCTGGTCCTCGGGCCGGTGCTGGCCCAGGTGTGGCGGCCTGCGCCGGTGCTCGTCCACGCGCTGGCCACGACCCTGAAGGACTGCACCGTGCCGCAGGCGCGCGGTGCGGCCCCGCCGATGCGCGAGACCCGGGCGGGCCGCCCGGAGTGCATCGCCTGCGCGACCGGCTTCGACCTCACGGACTGGCGCCGGATCGGCACCGCCCTCGGGGCGGCCGCGCTGCCGCCGAAGAAGCGGCCGGACGCCGTCGACGCCTGCGTGGCCCTGGCCGCCGCGAAACACGGCAGCGCGGTGATCTTCACCAGCGACCCGGAGGACATCACGGCGTACCTGTCCGTGCTCGATCCGCCCGACGTGCACGTGCACGCCGTGTGAGCGGCCCCCGCCCCCTCAGCCCTCCGCGAGGTGCCGTTCCACCGTTTCGATCTTCGAGGTCATGCCGTCGCTGACGCCGGGGCGGATGTCGGCCTTGAGGACGAAGGAGACCCGGGGCGCCCGTGCCTCCACGGCGGCCACCGCGCGCCTGACCACGTCCATCACCTCGTCCCACTCGCCCTCGATGGTGGTGAACATCGCGTCGGTGCGGTTCGGGAGGCCCGACTCGCGCACGACGCGGACCGCGTCGGCGACGTACGCGCCGACCTCTTCGCCGACCCCCAGCGGGGTCACGGAGAACGCGACGATCATGCCCGCGCCGCCTCGCGCGCCCGCGCGGCCAGCACGCTGCTCGCCTCGTCGCGCTTGAGGATCCGGTCGCCGAAGAGGCCGCCGAAGGGCAGCAGCGCGAACAGGAAGAACAGGGCGACCTTCTTGAGCGGCCACTTCGCCTTGAGCCACACGTCCAGCAGGAAGACCGCGTAGATCACGAAGAGGATGCCGTGCAGGATGCCCAGCGGCATCATCAGGTAGTCGATGTCGGAGATCCGGCTCAGCAGCGAGCCGAAGATCAGCAGGGCCGGGAACGACAGCGCCTCGGGTACGGAAATGAGGCGCAGCCGGTGCAGGGCGGAGGCGGTCTTGATGTCCACAGGGAACCTTCGGGGTGGAGGCCGGGGGTCCGTCCCAGTGTCTCAGCAGGCCCGGCGGCCCTTCCGGCGGGTCCGGCTATGACGGATATCGGCCATGGGGCTCTGTTCGCACCGGCCCGCTGCCGTTAACGTCATCCCGTGGCTCAGTTCCGACTCCAAGGCAGCAAGGTGCTCGCCGTCGACCTGACCGGCGACGCCGTGAAAGCGAAGAACGGCTCGATGGTCGCGTACGACGGTCAGATGGCCTTCAAGAAGATGACCGGCGGGGGCGAGGGCCTCCGCGGGATGGTCACGCGCCGTCTCACCGGCGAGCAGATGACGATGATGGAGGTACAGGGACACGGCACCTGCTTCTTCGCCGACCGCGCGAGCGAGATCAACCTGGTCTCCCTGCGGGGCGAGAAGCTGTACGTCGAGTCCAGCAACCTCCTGTGCACCGACGCCGGTCTGCGCACCGGCACCACCTTCACCGGGCTGCGCGGCGGGGCGACGGGCAACGGCCTGTTCACCACGACCGTCGAGGGCTCGGGGCAGGCGGCGATCATGTCCGACGGCCCGGCCGTCGTGCTGCGGGTCAGCGGCCAGTACCCGCTCTCCGTGGACCCGGGCGCGTACATCGCGCACACCGGCAACCTCCAGCAGCACTTCCAGTCCGGGGTGAACTTCCGCACCCTGATCGGCGAGGGCTCGGGCGAGTCCTTCCAGATCCGCTTCGAGGGCGAGGGCCTGGTCTACGTGCAGCCCAGCGAGCGCAACACCATCGGGGGCGACCTCTGATGCCGTTCCGCGAGATCAACTCGAAGATGATCGAGGCCCAGGTGGCTCCCGGGCAGAAGCTCTACAGCCAGCGCGGGGCGATGCTCGCCTACCGCGGCGAGGTCTCCTTCACCCCCGACCTCACGGGCGGCCAGGGCGGCGTCATGGGCATGATCGGGCGCCGGGTGGCGAACGAGCAGACCCCGCTGATGACGGTCGAGGGCAGCGGCACGGTGATGTTCGGCCACGGCGGCCACCACATCCAGGTCATCAACCTCTCGGGCGAGACCCTCTACGTCGAGGCGGACCGGCTGCTCGCCTTCGACGGCACCCTCCAGCAGGGCACGATGTTCATGGGCTCGCAGGGCGGGGTCATGGGCATGGTGCGCGGCCAGGTCACCGGCCAGGGCCTGTTCACCACGACCCTCAAGGGCCACGGCGCGGTCGCGGTGATGGCGCACGGCGGGGTCATCGAGCTGCCGATCACCCCGCAGCGCCCGGTGCACGTGGACCCCCAGGCCTACGTCGCCCACCACGGCGAGGTGCGCAACAAGCTCTCGACCGCGCTGGGCTGGCGGGACATGGTGGGCCGCGGTTCGGGCGAGGCGTTCCAGCTGGAGCTGTCCGGCCAGGGCGCGGTGTACGTACAGGCGTCGGAGGAGAAGCTGTGAACTACGGACCGGTGCCGGGCGGACCCGGCGGGCCGACGGTCTTCGACCCGCACACGCTGCCGTCCGACGACAACGTCAACGCGTACACCTTCTGCGTGGAGCTCAAAGGGAGCCAGTGGTTCCTGCAGAAGGGCAAGATGATCGCCTATTACGGGCGGATCGAGTTCAACGGGATCGGGAACGGCCGGTTCGACCGGCTGCTGCGGACGAGCTTCCACTCGCCGCTGCACGCGAGCGACTGGGTGGTGGCCGAGGGGCAGGGCAAGATGCTCCTCGCCGACCGGGCCTTCGACGTGAACTCCTACGACCTGGAGAACGGGAACCTGACGATCCGGTCGGGGAACCTGCTGGCCTACCAGCCCACCCTCGCCCTGAAGCAGTCGATCGTCCCGGGGTTCCTGACGCTGATCGGAACCGGGAAGTTCGTGGCCGCGTCCAACGGTCCGGTGGTGTTCATGGAGCCGCCGCTGCGGGTCGACCCGCAGGCGCTGGTGGGCTGGGCCGACTGCCCCTCGCCGTGTCACCACTACGACCACGGGTACATGTCCGGGGTGCTGGGCGGGCTGCGCTCGCTGACCGGGATCGGCGGCACCTCCGGCGAGGAGCACCAGTTCGAGTTCGTCGGGGCGGGCACGGTGCTGCTCCAGTCGACGGAGCTGCTGATGGCGGAGCAGGCGGTCGGGGCGGTGGGAGCCGGTGCGGCCGCGGGCAACGCGCAGGGCGTTCCGGGCGCCGGCCAGGGGCCGCTGGGCCAGCTGGGCGTGCCGCGGATGCCGGGGCAGCTGGGTGATCTCCAGCGGCGGTTCGGGCTGTGACCGCCCGGCGCGCGCCCTGGGGCCCGGCGTACAGGGTGACATGCGGTGTGACATGCAATTTTTGTACGTAATTCAACTTCTTAGGTAGAGTTCATTCATGGAGACCATGGAGACCGAGACGGCCACTCGTTGGCTCACCGACGCCGAGCAGTGCGCCTGGCGCACCCACCTGGACGTCAGCAGACTGCTGATGCACCAGCTGGAAAAGGATCTCCAGCCCTTCGGGCTCACCAACAACGACTACGAGATCCTGGTCAACCTCTCGGAGTCCGAGGGCCTGCGGATGCGGATGAGCGACCTCGCCACCTCGACGCTGCAGTCCAAGAGCCGGCTCTCGCACCAGATCACCCGCATGGAGAGCGCGGGGCTGGTCGTCCGGGTCAACTGCGAGTCCGACCGCCGGGGACTGTACGCCGTGCTGACCGAGGAGGGCATGGAGCTGATGCGCAAGGTCGCCCCGCACCACGTCGCGTCCGTCCGCAAGCACTTCATCGACCTGCTGAGCCCGCAGGGCCTCGTGGATCTGCAGGCCTCGCTGGGGCCGGTGGCCGAGCACCTGCGGGACCGGCGCGGCAAGGCCTGAGCGGGCGGCGGCGGCCCGTCCCGACGGCCCGCCGCGCCGTCCGCGCCGAAATCCCCCAGCATGGTGAGGGGGCTTTTTTCCGGCAAGGAGGTCAGCCATGCAGCGCCATCTGCTCGTCCCGTCCGCCGTGGCCGTGGTCCTGATGGCCGGCGGCCCGGTCGCGGCCGCCGCCGCCGCCCCGAGCGCCGCCGACGCGGCCAGAGCGGGGGCCGCGGTCACCGCCGTACCGGCCGACGCATCGGCCGAGACGGCCGCCACCACGGCCCTCAAGCGCGTCCCGGGCGTCATAGAGTCGGTCGACAAGGACGGCTCCGTCTGGCACGTCGACGCGATCGGCAAGAACGGCAGGCACACCGAGCTGGAGGTCGACGCCCGCAGCGGCCGGATCACCCAGCAGAACGCCGACGACAACAGCGACGACCACGGCAACGACGGCGACCGCAAGGCCCTGATCGCCGCCAAGGTCACCGCCGTCAAGGCCATGAAGGCCGCCGTCGCCGCCCGTCCCGGCCAGGTCTGGTCCGTCAGCTGGGACGACGACGACAACGACAACGGCGGCCACGCCCGCTACTGGGACGTCGAGGTCAAGACCTCCGGCGGGAAGACGCAGAACGTCCACGTCGACCCCACCAGCGGCAAGATCCTCTCGTCGCACTCCGACAGCGGAGACCGCGACAACAACGACAACGACAACGACGGGAACGACGACGGCAACTGACCGGCGTCGGCCCCGCCCGCCCCGTCAGCCCTGGGTGAGGCTCTCCAGCAGCTGATCGGAGGCCGCGTAGGGGTCCAGCGTCCCCTCCACGACCCGCTCGGCCAGGGCGTCGAGCCGCCGGTCCCCGTGCAGGTCGCCGATCCGCGAGCGCAGCGCGGTGACCGTGATGGTCTCCACCTCACGGGCCGCGCGCGCCGTGCGGCGCTCACCGAGCACCCCGTGCTCCTCCATCCAGGCCCGGTGCTTCTCCAGGGCCTCCACGACCTCGTCGATGCCCTCCCCGCGGGCCGCCACCGTCTTGATGATGGGTGGCCGCCAGCTGCCCGGCCCCCGGGATTCCCCGAGGCCCAGCATGTGGTTCAGCTCGCGGGCGGTGGCGTCGGCGCCGTCCCGGTCCGCCTTGTTCACGACGTACACGTCGCCGATCTCCAGGATCCCCGCCTTGGCGGCCTGGATCCCGTCGCCCATGCCCGGGGCCAGCAGCACCACGGAGGTGTCCGCCTGCGAGGCGATCTCCACCTCCGACTGCCCGACGCCCACCGTCTCCACGAGGACCACGTCGCAGCCCGCCGCGTCCAGCACCCGGATCGCCTGCGGGGCGGACCACGCGAGGCCGCCCAGGTGCCCGCGGGTGGCCATGGAGCGGATGTAGACCCCCGGGTCCGAGGCGTGGTCCGACATCCGCACCCGGTCGCCGAGCAGCGCCCCGCCGGAGAACGGCGAGGAGGGGTCCACGGCCAGCACCCCGACGCGCTTGCCCGCGCGCCGGTACGCCGAAACGAGCGCCGAGGTCGACGTGGACTTGCCCACGCCGGGCGAGCCCGTGAGCCCCACCACGTACGCCCCGCCGGTCAGCGGGGCCAGGGCCGCCATCACCTCGCGCAGCTGCGGGGACGCCCCCTCGACCAGCGAGATCAGCCGGGCCACGGCCCGCGGCCTGCCCTCCCGGGCCTGGGCCACGAGCGAGGGAACGTCCACCGTCGTCATGCGATCAGCACCTACGCCTTCGAGCCGGAACCGGGAGCGGGCACGCGCACGATCAGCGCGTCACCCTGACCGCCGCCGCCGCACAGGGCGGCCGCGCCGACACCGCCGCCGCGCCGGCGCAGCTCCAGCGCCAGGTGCAGCACCACGCGGGCGCCGGACATGCCGATGGGGTGGCCCAGGGCGATCGCGCCGCCGTTGACGTTCACCCGTTCCGGGTCCACGCCGAGGTCCTTCATTGACTGCACCGCGACGGCCGCGAAGGCCTCGTTGATCTCGATCAGGTCCAGGTCCGCGACCTCCAGGCCCTCCTTCTTCAGGGCGTGCAGGATCGCGTTCGAGGGCTGCGACTGGAGCGAGTTGTCGGGTCCCGCCACATTGCCGTGGGCGCCGATCTCGGCGATCCACTCCAGGCCCAGCTCCTCGGCCTTGGCCCGGCTCATCACGACCACGGCGGCGGCGCCGTCGCTGATCTGGGAGGAGGTGCCGGCGGTGATGGTGCCGTCCTTGGCGAACGCGGGGCGCAGCTTGCCGAGGGACTCGGCGGTGGTCTCCGCGCGGATGCCCTCGTCCTCGGAGAAGACGACCGGGTCGCCCTTGCGCTGCGGGATCTCGACCGGGGTGATCTCGGCGGCGAAGACGCCGTTCTTCTGCGCGGCGGCGGCGCGCTGGTGGGAGGTGGCCGCGAAGGCGTCCTGCGGGGCGCGCTCGATGCCCAGGCGGGTGTTGTGCTTCTCCGTGGACTCGCCCATCGCGATGTTCTCGAAGGCGTCGGTGAGGCCGTCGTAGGCCATCGCGTCGAGCATCTCGATGGCGCCGTACTTGTAGCCCTCGCGCGACTTGGGCAGCAGGTGCGGGGCGTTGGTCATCGACTCCTGGCCGCCCGCGACCACGATGTCGAACTCCCCGGCGCGGATGAGCTGGTCCGCCAGGGCGATGGCGTCCAGGCCCGAGAGGCACACCTTGTTGATGGTGAGGGCGGGGACGTTCATGGGGATGCCGCCCTTGACCGCCGCCTGGCGGGCGGGGATCTGGCCGGCGCCGGCCTGGAGCACCTGGCCCATGATCACGTACTGCACCTGGTCGCCGGAGATCCCGGCCCGGTCCAGCGCGGACTTGATGGCGAAACCGCCGAGGTCGGCGCCAGAGAAGGACTTCAGCGAGCCGAGCAGGCGCCCCATGGGCGTGCGGGCCCCGGCGACGATCACTGACGTGGTGTTGTTCGTTCCGGACATGAGGCACAGCCCCTTGGATGAGAGGAGTGAACGAGGGTTTACCCGAATGTACTGAGCGGTACCCCCGCCGTCACCGGGCTGTGGGTGTGATCGCTGGCACGTTGCGTGACCGCCCTCCTCCAGAGTGCACTGGTCCCATGCTGACAAGAATCGACCACATCGGGATCGCCTGCTTCGACCTGGACAAGACCGTCGAGTTCTACCGTGCCACGTACGGCTTCGAGGTGTTCCACTCCGAGGTCAACGAGGAGCAGGGCGTCCGCGAGGCCATGCTGAAGATCAACGGGACCTCCGACGGCGGCGCCTCCTACATCCAGCTCCTGGAACCCACCCGCGAGGACTCCGCGGTCGGCAAGTGGCTGGCCAAGAACGGCGAGGGCGTGCACCACATCGCCTTCGGCACCGAGGACGTCGACGGGGACTCCGAAGCCATCCGCGGCAAGGGCGTCCGCGTGCTCTACGACGAGCCGCGCAGGGGCTCCATGGACTCCCGGATCACCTTCCTGCACCCCAAGGACTGCCACGGCGTCCTGACCGAACTCGTCACCGCCAACCCCGAGCACTGACCGCCCGATTCCCCGGCCGGTAGAGTGAGCGGTGGCTCGGCCGGGGTTCGGTGCGTTGGGGGTCGGGGCCTGCGGGTCCCGGCCCGCCATCTGACACCATTCCCCCGGGGGCATCGTTCAGCGGGCGGACGATGCTCATTTGGGAGTGAGCTTGCGACCAGGGGACGGATGGGACCGCGCTGTGCGGGGCTACGAAAGCCAGGAGAGCCATCAGGCCGAGGCCGACCATCTCTCGCGGTTCGAGGCCGAGATGGAGCGGCTGAAGAAGGAACGCGGGAAGGCCGTCCAGCACGCCGAGGACCTGGGGTACCAGGTCGAGGTGCTGCGCGCCAAGCTCCATGAGGTACGCCGCAGTCTCGCGTCCCGCCCCGCCTACGACGGCGCGGACATGGGCTACCAGGCGGAGCAGCTGCTCCGCAATGCCCAGATCCAGGCCGATCAGATGCGCTCCGACGCCGAGCGCGAGCTGCGCGACGCCCGGGCCCAGACCCAGCGCATCCTCCAGGAGCACGCCGAGCACCAGGCGCGCCTGCAGGCCGAGCTCCACAGCGAGGCCGTCAACCGGCGCCAGCGCCTGGACCAGGAACTCAACGAGCGCCGCCAGACCGTCGAGGCCCACGTCAACGAGAACGTGGCCTGGGCCGAGCAGCTGCGCGCCCGCACCGAGGCCCAGGCCCGCCGGCTCATGGAAGAGTCCCGCGCCGAGGCCGAGCAGTCCCTGAACGCGGCCCGCACCGAGGCCGCCCGGCTGGCCGAGGAGGCCCGCCGCCGGCTGACCGCCGACGCGGAGTCCGCCCGTGCGGAGGCCGAGGCCACCCTGCTGCGGGCCCGCAAGGAGGCCGAGCGGCTGCTGACCGCCGCCTCCGCGCAGGCCCAAGAGGCCACCGAGCACGCCGAGCGGCTGCGCAGCAGCACCTCCGCCGAGGCCGAACAGACCCGGCAGCAGACCCTGGACCTCGGCCGCGTGGCCGAGCAGCGGGTGCAGGAGGCCGACGGCGCGCTGCGCGAGGCCCGCTCCGAGGCGGAGCGGCTGCTGAGCGAGGCCAAGGAGAGCGCGTCCCGCCAGCTCGCGTCGGTGGAGTCCGTCAACGAGCAGCGCACCCGCACCGCCAAGGAGCAGGTCGCCCGCCTCGTCGGCGAGGCCACCAAGGAGGCCGAGGCCCTCAAGGCCGAGGCCGAGCAGCTGCTCGCGGACGCCCGCGGCGAGGTCGAGCGGGTGACCGCGGAGGCCGGCGACAAGGCCCGTGCCGCCGCCGCCGAGGACACCGCAGCCCAGCTCGCGAAGGCGGCGCGCGCCGCCGAGGACGTCCTGACCAAGGCGTCCGAGGACGCCCGCGCGACCACCCGGGCCGCCTCCGAGGAGGCGGAGCGGATCCGCGGCGAGGCCGAGGCCGAGGCCGAGCGGCTGCGCGCCCAGGCGGCGGCCACCGCCGACGAGCTCAAGGGCGCCGCGAAGGACGACACCGAGGAGTACCGCGCCCGCACGGTCGAACTCCAGGCGGAGGCCCGCCGGCTGCGCGGCGAGGCCGAACAGCTGCGCGCCGAGGCCGTCGCCGAGGGCGAGCGGATCCGCGGCGAGGCGCGCCGCGAGGCCGTCCAGCAGATCGAGGAGGCGGCCCGGACCGCCGAGGAGCTGCTCGGCAAGTCCAAGGCGGACGCGGACGAGCTGCGCAGCGGTGCCACCGCGGAGAGCGAGCGGGTGCGCGGCGAGGCCGTCGAGCGCGCCACCACCCTGCGCCGCCAGGCCGAGGAGACGCTGGAGCGCACCCGCGCCGAGGCGGAGCGGCTGCGCACCGAGGCCGAGGAGCGGGCCGAGGCGCTGCGCGCCGAGGCGGAGGCGGCCGTGGCCGCGCGCCGCGAGGAGACCGAGCGGGCCCTGGCGGCGAAGCGCGCCGAGGCCGACGCCGAGCTGGTCCGGCTGCACGAGGACGCCGAGGCACGCCTCGCGGGCGCCGAGCAGGCGCTGCGCGACGCCCGCACGGCGGCGGAGAACATCCGCCGGGAGACCAGCGAGGAGAACGACCGGCTGCGCGCCGAGGCGGCGGAACGCATCCGCACCCTCCAGGCGCAGGCCGAGGCGGAGGCCGAGCGGCTGCGCACGGAAGCCGCGGAGGAGGCCGGCCAGGCGCGCGCCGAGGCCGAGCAGGCCGGGGTGCGGCTGCGCACCGAGGCGCAGACCGAGGCCGAGCGGCTGCGCACCGAGGCGCAGGAGACCGCGAACCGGCTGCGCGCCGAGGCGAAGGCGGCGGCCGAGCGGGTCGCCGAGGAGGCCGCGGAGGCGCTGGCCGCCGCGCAGGAGGAGGCCGCCCGGCGTCGCCGGGAGGCCGAGGAGACCCTCGCGTCGGCGCGGACGGACGCGGACAGCGAGCGGGCGCAGGCCCGCGAGCAGAGCGAGGAACTCCTCGCGCAGGCCCGCAAGCGCTCCGAGGAGGCCACGGCCGAGGCGGTCTGGCTGACCGAGGAGGCCGAGCGGCGCGCGTCCGAGGTGGTCGCGGCCGCCGAGGCGACCGCGCAGCAGGTGCGCGACGCGGTGGCCGGGCTGCACGAGCAGGCCGAGGAAGAGGTCGCCGGGCTGCGCAGCGCGGCGGACCACGCCGCGGAACGCACGCGGACCGAGGCGCAGGAGGAGGCGGACCGGGTCCGCTCCGACGCCTACGCCGAGCGCGAGCGGGCCACCGAGGACGCGAACCGGATCCGCCAGGAGGCGCGGGTCGAGACGGACGCGGCGAAGGCGTTGGCCGAGCGGACCGTCGGGGACGCGATCGCCGAGGCCGAGCAGCTGCGCACGGACACGGCCGAGTACGCGCAGCGGGTGCGCACCGAGGCCACGGACGCGCTGGCCGCGGCCGAGCGGGACGCCTCGCGGACCCGCGCCGACGCCCGGGACGACGCCAACCGGATCCGCGGGGAGGCCGCGGAGTCCCTGGAGGCCTCGCGCGCCGAGGGCCTGCGCATCGTCGCCGAGGCGACGGAGCGGGCCGAGGCGCACACCGAGCAGACCCTCGCCGCGAACGCGCTGACGGTCGGTGAGGCGGCGGCCGAGGCCGAGCGGCTCACCACCGAGGCGGTGGCCGCGGCGGACGCCACCCGCGCCGAAGCGGCGGCCACCCTCGACGAGGCCCGCACCGAAGCCGGACGGCTGCGCACCGAAGCAGCCGAACAGGCCGACCAGCTCATCACCGGAGCCACCGCGGAGGCGGAGCGGCTCACGCAGGAGACCCGCGCGGCCAACGACCGTACGGTCGGCGAGGCGGCGGCCGAGGCCGAGCGGCTCACCACCGAGGCGGCGGCCGCGGCGGACGCCACCCGCGCCGAAGCGGCGGCCACCCTCGACGAGGCCCGCACCGAAGCCGGACGACTGCGCACCGAAGCAGCCGAACAGGCCGACCACCTCGTCGGCGAGGCCACCGCGGAAGCGGAGCGGCTGCGCACCGAGGCGGCCGGCGTCCTGGAGGAGTCCCGCGCGGAGGGCGGCCGGATCATCGGCGAGGCCACCGCGGAGGCCGAGCGGGTCACGCTCGCCGCGGCCGAGACCCTGGCCTCGGCGGAGCGCGAGTCCGAGCAGACCCTGGACGAGGCGCGCGCCGAGGCGGGCCGGCTGCGGTCCGAGGCGGCCGAGCAGGCGGACCGGCTCATCGGCGAGGCGTCCGCGGAGGCGGCCCGCCTCACGGAGCTGACCCGCAAGGACAACGAACGTACGGTCGGCGAGGCGGCGGCGGAGGCCGAGCGGCTGCGCGCGGAGGCGTCCGAGGCGCTGGCGTCGGCGCAGGAGCACGCGACC
Organism: Streptomyces sp. NPDC006529; assembly: GCF_040611795.1. Classification (NCBI taxonomy): domain Bacteria; kingdom Bacillati; phylum Actinomycetota; class Actinomycetes; order Kitasatosporales; family Streptomycetaceae; genus Streptomyces; species Streptomyces sp. NPDC006529. The sequence continues at coordinate 66,391 of NZ_JBEXPB010000012.1, forward strand.
CGGACCCGGGACGGTGCGGAGCGGCTCAAGGCGGAGGCGGCCACGGAGGCGGAGCGGGTGCGCGCGCAGGCCCGTACCGAGTCGGAGCGGCTGCTCGACGAGGCCCGGCAGGCGGCCAACAAGCGCCGCAGCGAGGCCGCGGAACAGGTGGACCGGCTCATCACGGAGGCGTCCGCCGAGGCGGACAAGCTCACCGCGGACGCGCGGGCGGCGGCCCTGGCGGCCACCACCAAGGCCGAGGAGCAGGCCGACGCGATGGTCGACGCGGCCCGCAAGGAGGCCGCGCGGATCACCTCGGAGGCGACCGTCGAGGGCAACTCCACGGTGGAGAAGGCCCGTACGGACGCGGACGAGCTGCTCGTGGGCGCGCGCACGGACGCGTCGGCCATAAGGGAGCGGGCGGAGGAGCTGCGTGCCCGGGTCGAGGCCGAGGTCGAGGAGCTGCACGAGCGGGCCCGCCGGGAGTCGTCCGAGCAGATGCGTTCGGCCGGCGAGCGCGTGGACAAGCTGGTGAAGGCGGCGACCGAGCAGAGCCAGGAGGCCGAGGCGAAGGCCAAGGCCCTGGTGTCGGACGCGAGCAGCGAAGCCGGCAAGGTCCGGATCGCGGCGGTCCGCAAGGCCGAGCAGTTGCTCAAGGAGGCCGAGCAGAAGAAGGCCGAACTGGTCCGGGAAGCCGAGGGGATCCGGGCGGCGGCGCAGGCCGAGGCGACGCAACTGGTCGACGAGGGGCGGCGCGAGCTGGAGGTCCTGGTGCGCAGGCGTGAGGACATTCAGGCGGAGATCTCCCGTGTCCAGGACGTACTTGAGGCGTTGGAATCATTCGAGGCGCCTTCGGGTGGCACAAAGCCCGGGGCCGGTCCGGCGGCGGGCGCGGTGAAGGCGGGAGCGTCGGCCGGTTCCACTCGTTCCGGTGGTAAGACGTCGGAGGGCTAGCAGGGGTACGAGATGTGTGCTCCTGATGGAGGTTCAGGCCAACGAGTGACAAGCATTCTGTCGCCTTGCCACTCAAAAGGGGTGTCATTGTGCAGATCAAACGTGGATTGACTCGATGACACGCCGCTCCGGCGCCTAGGATTCCCCTTAACACCTCACGTAGCACCTCATCGGTCTCATTCGACAGGAACCCCATGAGCGACACTTCCTCACCCTTCGGCTTCGAGCTCGTGCGGCGTGGTTACGACCGCGGTCAGGTGGACGACCGCATTACCAAGATCGTCGCCGACCGTGACAGCGCCCTGTCCCGCATCAACTCTCTGGAGAAGCGGATCGAGGAGCTCCACCTCGAGACGCAGAACGCCCAGGCCCAGGTCAACGACGCCGAGCCGTCGTACGCCGGCCTCGGTGCCCGGGTCGAGAAGATCCTGCGGCTCGCCGAGGAGGAGGCGAAGGACCTGCGCGAGGAGGCCCGCCGCGCGGCCGAGCAGCACCGCGAGCTCGCCGAGTCGGCGGCCCAGCAGGTGCGCAACGACGCCGAGTCGTTCGCGGCCGACCGCAAGTCGAAGGCGGAGGACGAGGGCGTCCGCATCGTCGAGAAGGCCAAGGGCGAGTCCGCCACCCTGCGCTCCGAGGCCCAGAAGGACGCCGCCTCCAAGCGCGAGGAGGCCGACGCGCTCTTCGAGGAGACCCGCGCCAAGGCCGCCCAGGCCGCCGCGGACTTCGAGACCAACCTGGCCAAGCGCCGCGAGCAGTCCGAGCGCGACCTGGCGGGCCGCCAGGCCAAGGCCGAGAAGCGCCTCGCGGAGATCGAGCACCGCGCGGAGCAGCTGCGCCTGGAGGCCGAGAAGCTCCGTACGGACGCCGAGCGCCGCGCCCGTCAGACGGTCGAGACCGCGCAGCGCCAGGCCGAGGACATCGTCGCCGACGCCAACGCCAAGGCGGACCGCATCCGCAGCGAGTCCGAGCGCGAGCTGGCGGCGCTCACCAACCGCCGCGACTCCATCAACGCCCAGCTGACCAACGTCCGCGAGATGCTGGCGACGCTGACCGGTGCGGCGGTGGCCGCGGCCGGTTCCCCGATCGACGACGAGCCGGTCACCCGCGGCGTTCCGGCGCAGCAGAGCCGCTGACGCGCCGCCACGGCGCCGACGGCGTCGGGTGAGGCCGACCGGCTGAACCCGGCACAAGCTACCCGCCGGTAGCGGAACCTCGCATTCCAGGGCCTTGTGACACCTTTTTGAGGTGGCGCAAGGCCCTGCGGCGTTCTAGCGTGGCCCGCATGATCGAGCTTGAGGGCCTTACCAAACGATTCGGCGCGAAGACCGCCGTGGACAACCTCAGCTTCCAGGTCAGACCGGGGGTGGTGACCGGCTTCCTCGGCCCCAACGGGGCGGGCAAGTCCACGACCATGCGCATGATGCTCGACCTCGACAACCCGACCAGCGGTTCGGTCAGGATCGACGGCAAGCACTACCGGGACCTGCCGGAACCGCTGAAGTACATCGGCGCACTGCTGGACGCGAAGGCGATGAACGGCGGACGCAGCGCTTACAACAACCTCTTGTGCCTGGCCCAGTCGAACCGGATCCCGACGAGCCGGGTCTCCGAGGTGCTCGACCTGGTCGGCCTGTCGAGCGTCGCCAAGAAGAAGTCCAAAGGATTTTCACTGGGCATGGGGCAGCGGCTGGGAATCGCCTCCGCGCTGCTCGGTGATCCGGAAATCCTGATGTTCGACGAACCCGTCAATGGTCTGGACCCCGAGGGAATTCTCTGGATCCGCAATCTCATGAAGAGCCTGGCCTCGGAGGGAAGGACGATCTTCGTTTCCTCCCATCTGATGAGTGAAATGGCCGTGACCGCGGACCATTTGATCGTGATCGGGCAGGGCCGGCTGCTCGCCGACACCTCGATGGCCGATTTCATCCACCAGAACTCGCGCAGTTACGTGCGCCTGCGCTCCCCGCAGCAGGAGCGGCTCAAGGACGTCCTGCATGAGGCGGGCATCGCGGCGATCGACGTGCCGGGCACCGGCTCCCTGGAGATCGACGACGCGAGCGCCGAACAGCTCGGCGAACTGGCGGCCCAGCACCGGATCGTGCTGCACGAACTCAGCCCGCAGCGGGCCTCCCTGGAAGAAGCGTTCATGCGCATGACGGCCGACTCGGTCGAGTACCACGCCCACGCGTCCGGTGCGCCCGGACACCCCATCGGACCCGGACACCCCGCGAGCGGCCCGCCCGGTGGTCCCGGCCTGCCCGGTGACAACCCGGCCCGGCCCGCCGACGTCCCCGCCTGGGGCGCCGGTTTCGACGCGCAGCGCAAGGGCGGCGAGTGACCATGGCTTCCTTCCCCGCCGTTCTCCAGTCCGAGTGGACCAAGATCCGCACGGTCTCCTCCACGATCTGGACCCTGATCTCCGCGCTGGTCGTCACGGTCGGCGTCAGCGCCGGCCTGTGCGCGGTCTTCAACGCCACGTTCAAGGACATGGACCAGGCCCAGCAGCTCACCTTCGACCCGACGCTGGCCAGCTTCGCCGGGATGACCCTCGGCCAGCTCGCCATGATCGTCTTCGGGGTCCTGGTGGTCGGCAGCGAATACAGCACGGGCATGATCCGCACCTCACTGGCCGCCGTGCCGGGCCGGGCGAACTTCCTGGCCGCCAAGCTCACCGCGGCCACCGGGCTGGCGCTGATCGTCGGCCTGCTGACCAGCTTCCTGTCCTTCTTCCTCGGCCAGGCCATCCTGGGCAGCCACAGCATCGGCATCGGCGAGACGGGCGTCCTGCGCGCGGTCATCGGCGCCGGGCTCTACATGGCCCTGACCGCCCTGTTCTCGATGTCCGTGGCGACCATCCTGCGCAGCTCGATGCTCTCGCTGGGCATCCTCATGCCGTTCTTCTTCCTGGTCTCGCCGATCCTGGGCGCGGTCAGCGCCACCCGCAAGGTCGCGCAGTACTTCCCCGACCAGGCCGGCTCCAAGATCATGCAGGTGGTGCCGGGCGCGATGGACAGCGCGGCGGCGCCGTACGGGCCGTGGGGCGGCCTCGGCATCATGGGCCTGTGGGTCCTGGCCGCGCTCGTCGGCGGCTACCTCGTCCTGAAGAACCGCGACGCCTGATCCGCTCGGGCTGATCCGTACGACCGGTCCCCGCGACCGGTCCGTACGACCTGATCCGTACGCCGCGTCCACCTCGCGGCCGACCCGGGGCCGTCCCTTCTCAGGGGCGGCCCCGGGTCGCATCTCAGGGGTAGCTCAGGGATCGGCACGGGGTGGAACCGTACGAGGCTCGATATCCTCTTAAGCCTTACGCGGGCGAATCTCGCCAGCCTGGCAAGGGACAAGGAATGATCGAGGCAGTCGGCCTGACCAAGCGCTTCGGCGCCAAGACCGCCGTCGACCAGCTCTCCTTCCAGGTCAGGCCGGGTCACGTGACCGGGTTCCTGGGACCCAACGGGTCGGGCAAGTCGACCACCATGCGCATGATCCTCGGCCTCGACCGGCCCACCGCCGGACACGTCACGATCAACGGCGCCCCCTTCCGCGAGCTGCCGAACGCGCAGCGCAACGTCGGCGCCCTGCTCGACGCCAAGGCCGTCCACGGCGGCCGCCGGGCCCGCACCCACCTGCTCGCCCTCGCCCAGCTGTCCGGGATCCCGGAGAAGCGCGTGGACGAGGTGCTGCACGTGGTGGGCCTCCAGGACGTGGCCCGCCGGCGCACCAAGGGCTTCTCCCTCGGCATGGGCCAGCGGCTCGGGATCGCGGCGGCCCTGCTCGGGGATCCGCAGGTGCTGCTCTTCGACGAGCCGGTCAACGGCCTCGACCCCGAGGGCATCCTCTGGGTCCGCACCCTCATGAAGCAGCTGGCCGCGGAGGGCCGCACGGTCTTCGTCTCCTCGCACCTGATGAGCGAGATGGCGGTGACCGCCGACCACCTGATCGTCATCGGGCGCGGGCGGCTGCTGGCCGACATGGGCGTGCAGGAGTTCATCGCGCACAATTCGGCCGGATTCGCTCGGGTCCGTACCTCCGCCGACGCCCCCGGGGACGCCGCGGCCCTCTCCCGGCTCCTCGCCGAGGCGGGCGCGCGCGTCCTCACCGAGCCGGACGGCGCCCTGCGGGTGACCGGGCTGGAGCTGCCGCGCATCTCCGATCTCGCGCACGGCGCCGGCGTACGGCTGTGGGAGCTGTCCCCGCACCGGGCCTCGCTCGAAGAGGCCTACATGCGCATGACCCACGGCTCGGTCGAGTACACCTCCACCGACGACCCGCGGGCCGAGCTGTTCGAGCCGCCGCCGCTGACCGTGCCGGCCTGGGAGGACGACCCCACCCCGCCGGCCGTGCCCCACGAGGGCTGGTACGTGCCCGCTCCCCCGGCGGCCGACGGCGCGCCCGCGCCCACCGGGACCACGGGCTCCCCCGGGTCCGCTCCCGCGTCCCCCGGCGCCGCGCCCGCTCCGGGGCCCGAGGCCGCCGGACGCGCTCCCGCCTTCCTGATGCCGAGCAGCCCCGGCGACCTGGCCCGGACCGTCAAGAACGACCCCGAGGACTCCCGATGACCCCGCCGACCAGCACGCAGCAGCGGCCGCCGCGGCCGGGCGCGGCGGGCAACAGCGCCCCGCTGCCCACGCCGCGCCCTCACCTGGGCCACGCCCTGGCCTCGGAGTGGACCAAGATGATCTCGGTCCGCTCCACCCTGTGGACGATCGGCTCCCTGGTGGTGACGGTGGTCGGGATCGGGCTGGTCTTCGTCTCGCAGACCCAGGACGTGAACTACCGGAACATGCCGTACACCGCGCCCGCGCTGTTCGGCCTGCTCGTCGGCCAGCTCTCGGTGATGGTCCTCGGGGTGCTGACGATCACCTCCGAGTACGGGACCGGCCTGGTCCGGACGACCTTCGCCGCCGCGCCCGACCGGCACCGCGTGCTGAGCGCGAAGTACCTCGTCTTCGGCGCGGTCGCCTTCCTCACGGTGGCCGGGTCCATCTTCCTGGTGGGGATCGCGGCGGCGATCGCGCACGGCGGTCCCGATGCCGGTCCGCACGACGACGGCGCCTGGGTCTCGGCCCTGGCGGTCAGCGTGTACGTGACCCTGCTCGGCTTGCTCGCACTCGCGGTGGGCGCCCTCGTGCGGCACTCGGCCGGGGCGATCGCCGTGATGCTCGGCGTGGTGACCCTGCCGCCGGTGATAGGGGGGATGCTCAGCGCCTGGGAGGCATCGCAGCCGCTCGGCACGCTGGTCCTCAACTACAACGCGCCGGTGGCCCTGATGCAGCTCTTCGGCATGCCGGAGGTGGGCACCGCCGGCCTGCCGAGCAAGGTGGTCCAGCTGGCGCTGCTCCTCGTGGTGACCGGCGCCGCGGTGGCCGCCTCGTACGTGGTGGTCCGGCGCCGCGACGTGTAGAGGGCCGCCGCCGGGCGCGGAGGTCAGTACCGGGGAGCGTTGCGCGACCGCTGCACCCGCGAGGTGCGGCGGTCCTTCGCGTTCCAGCAGGCCTTGTGCCAGTGCCTGCGGTCGTCCACGCCGCCGTACTCGGGCCAGGCCACCAGGTGCGGCATCCCGGAGGGGATCTCCTGGTCGCAGCCGGGGCAGCGGTAGCGCTTGCCCGCGGCGCTCGCGCCCGCGACGTGCCGGACCTTCCACTCCTCGCCCTGGTACTCCTCCGTGCGCTCCAGTCCGTACCGCTCCAGCCCCGGGCCGCGGCCCGAGTCCGTGCCGGATCGGTCGGCTGGGCTCTCGCCGCCCCGGGGGCGGTTGTGGCGCGGTGACACGTATACCTCACGGGTCGGGGGACGGACAGGACTTTTCTCCAGACTACGCGCAGCGAGCCCGGGTACCCGCAGGGTGGCCGAAGACGATTCCCCGACAATCCCAATAACTTTCCTGTGAGGCCGTGCCCTTGGCACGTGTCAGACGTTGTTGCCACCAGACGGTGTCTCATGAGAGCCGGTCCGCCTGGGGAGGCCGCGTCAGCCGCGAGGAGGAGAAGGCGATGCGCGTAGGAGCGTTCGTGCTGGGGGCCCAGTTCCCCGGCCAGGGGTCGGGCGAGGCCCTGCACCGGGCGGTACGGACCGCCGAAGTGGCCGAGGAGGCCGGGCTGGACTCGGTCTGGCTGGCCGAGCACCACTTCGTTCCGTACGGGGTGTGCCCCTCGGCGGTGACCCTGGCCGCCCTGCTGCTGGGCCGGACCCGGCGGCTGCGGGTGGGGACGGCGGTGAGCGTCCTGCCGAACGTGCATCCGGTGGCGCTCGGCGAGCAGGCCGCGCTGCTGCACCTCACCTCGGGCGGCAGGTTCACCCTCGGGGTGGGCCGGGGCGGGCCCTGGGTGGACCTGGAGGTGTTCGGCGGCGGCCTGGAGGCGTACGAGCACGGGTTCCCGGCGGCCCTGGACCTGCTGCGGCGGTGGCTGACCGAGCCGAGCGTGGCGGCCGTGCCGGCTCCCGGGCAGCGGTACGGCTTCCGCGAGGTGGCCGTCGTACCGCGCCCGTCGGAGTCCCTGGACGCCCTGGACGAGGACGCGGACGGCGGTGGCCCGGAGGTGATCGTCGCCTGCACCTCCCCCGCCTCCGTCCGGCTCGCCGCAGAGCGGCTGCTGCCGATGCTGCTCGGCATGCACTGCGGGGACGAGGACAAGGCGGCGATGGTCGCGCTGTGGCGGGAGGCGGCGCTGGCCGCCGGGCACCCGCGGGACCGGGTCCTGGCCGCCGGGCACGTGTCCGCCGGGGTCTGCCAGCTCGCGGACCGCACGGCGGACGCCCGCGAGGCCCTGCTGAAGGCGATGCCCGGGTGGCTCAAGCAGGGGCTGGACGCGCACGTGACGGTGGACGGGCGGGCGCGCGCGATGCGGGATCCCGTCGCCTACACGGAGCTGCTGTGCGAGCTGCACCCCGTGGGCACGCCCGAGCTGGCGGCGGACCGGCTGGCGGCCACCTCCGAACGCACCGGCATCACCCGCTTCGCCCTCCTGACCGAGGGCTGCGGCGACCTCGCGGGCACCGAGGAGAACGTCCGGCGCCTGGGCGTCGAGGTCCTGCCGCTGCTGGGCTGAGCCGGGCCCGCCACCGCCCCGTACCGCGCACCGCGCCGCGCCGGACCGCCGGGCCTTGGCTGCCGCTCCGGTACCAGTCGCACCTCCCGCGGTACGGAGCGGCAGCGAAGACTCACGTCACTAGCAGTCCCGGAGTTCCGGAGACTGGTTGAGCAGCTGGCCCCTGATGGACGTGAACTTGGCCAGCCGGTCGTCCACCGCGGGATCCAGCGGGAACACCGCCACACGGTGACAGTTCTGGAATGCCAGACGCACCCCGAAGTGCCGCTGCAGCGCACCGCGTATCGCGTCACTCGCGAGTGCGCGCAACAGCTGGCCACGCGCCTGCTCGTTGGGCGGCGGCGTCTGGTTGTCGGCGAACTCGCCACCGTCGACCTTCAGTTGGGCCACCAACGAGCTGATCATCTCCCAGGCGAAAGGCAGGGAGGTCCGGACGCAGTCGACGAAGGCGGCTTCGTCGACCTCGCCTCGCTCGGCCTGTTCAAGTAGGGCCGGTGAGACGTCGAGCGACATGGGTTCTCCTCTCGCGACCCCGGCCGTTTGGTGACCGGAGCCTTACGGGCAGGGAAGGGAAACCGCGACGCAGCGTGCACGTACGGCGACCTCCCGCTCACCACGGTAGGCGCCCGGTGGGTACCGCACCAGGAGAATGCGCATACAACGCGCCATCCGCGAACGGGGCTTTCGGGGGCGAATCGCGTGCAGGCCTTCTCGTCGAGTAGCGTTGCCGACCATGCGTCTCGTCATTGCCCGCTGCTCCGTCGATTACGCGGGCCGGCTCACCGCCCATCTGCCCTCGGCACCCCGTCTGATCCTCGTGAAGGCCGACGGCAGTGTCTCGATCCACGCGGACGACCGGGCGTACAAACCGCTCAACTGGATGTCCCCGCCCTGCACCCTCAAGGAGGGGAGCGGGGAGGAGGCCGGTGTCTGGACCGTCGTCAACAAGGCGGGCGAGAAGCTCATCATCACGATGGAGGAAGTCATCCACGACTCCTCCCACGAGCTGGGCGTCGACCCGGGCCTGATCAAGGACGGCGTGGAGGCCCACCTCCAGGAACTCCTGGCCGACCGGATCGAGACCCTCGGCGAGGGCTTCACGCTGATCCGCCGCGAATACATGACGGCGATCGGGCCGGTCGACATCCTGTGCCGGGACGCCAAGGGCGCGACGGTGGCCGTGGAGATCAAGCGGCGCGGCGAGATCGACGGCGTGGAGCAGCTGACCCGCTACCTGGAACTGCTGAACCGCGACCCGCACCTCGCGCCGGTCCGCGGCGTCTACGCGGCCCAGGAGATCAAGCCGCAGGCGCGCGTGCTGGCGACGGACCGCGGCATGGAGTGCGTGGTGCTCGACTACAACGCGATGCGCGGCATCGAGGACGACAAGCTGCGCCTCTTCTGATCTTGACCTGATCCGTCCCCGGCCCGGGCCCCGCCGCGGCCCCGCTCCCCCTCGCGCGCCCCCTTCCGTCATCGACGGGAGGGGGCGTGCGCGCGTTCCGGCGCGGGGTCAGGGCGTGGCGGCGGGCGGGGAGAGCTGGGTCGTGGCGGGGGGCGACGTGGAAGCGGACGGGGTGGGCGACGTCGAGACCGGTGGCGTAGGAGACCCGGAGTTCGACGCGGTGGCGGACGGGGTCGGCCTACTCGAAGCCGGTGCCGACGGGGGCTTCGACACCGGGGGGCGCGAGGCCCCGTTCCCGGGGGCCGCGGCCGACGGCGAGCCGGAGGCTCCCTGCGGCGAACCGCCGGGGGCGGGCGGCGCGTCGGCCGAACCGGAGGTGGACGGGGAAGCCGCGGGATCGGCGGGAGCGGGAGCCGGTGCAGGATCGTTCCCGCTGGTGTCCGGCGCGGAGGACGAGGGGGTCGCGGAACCGGGGTGCCGGGGAGCCGGCGCCTCCCCCGAGGAGATCGCGAAGCTCACCACCGTGCCCAGCGCCAGCACCGCGAGGACGCCGCCCGCCGCAAGGGCCGCCGGACGGCGGTGCCACTGCGGGGCCGCGGGCCGCACGGGCCGGGTCAGCGGCACGCGTACGGTCACGGGTGCGGGCACCGGCTTCGCGTCCAGCGGGAAGGTCTCCGCGAAGGCCGCCGCCGGGGGCACCGCGGGCACCGGTGCGACGCGCACCAGCGGGAACGCCTCGGTCTGCGCCTCGGCCCCCGCGGGAGCGGGCGGTTCCAGGCGCAGCGGGGGCGAGAGCCGCGGGCCCGCCGCCTCCCGGTCCGTGACCAGGGCGAGGGCCCTGCGGCCCGCCACCGTGCCGCGCTTGTCGGCGAGCGCGCCGCGCAGGCCGTTGGAGGTCTCCAGTTCGGCGCGGGCCCGGTCCAGCCGGTCGCCGCACAGGGCCAGGACGCCGAGTTCGTGGTGGAAGTACGCCTGTTCCGCGACCTCCCCCGCCGTGCGGGCGGCCTCGGCCCCGGCCCGTAGCACGCGCTCCCAGGCTCCCCAGTGCAGTGAGGCGGCGAAGGCGGGTGCGGCCGTACGGGCCAGCAGGACCGCCGCCACCACGTCGGCGCCCGCCAGGGCCGCGAGCACCGCGTCCCCCTCGGCGGCCACCCGCTCCGGCGTGACCGACGTGTGCCCGGTCCACCAGGCGTAGTGCCGGGCCGCCGTCAGCGCCTCGCCGGAGGGGACGAACCCGGATGCGGCGAGCTGGCGGGCGACCCCGGGGGCCAGCCGGTAGCGGCTCCCCGAAGCGGTCAGCAGCCCACAGGCCAGCAGCTCCGCGACCGCCGCGTCCGCGTGTGTGTCCCCCACCAGCGCGGGCAGGTGCGCGGGGTGCGGCATCTCCTCGTCCAGGGCGCAGGCGAAGCGCAGCGCGGCCCGCGCCGACTCGCTGACCCGCGAGGCCAGCAGTTCCGCCGGGGCGGCGCCCTCGGCGAGGGTCGGCAGCGGCACCGGTGCGGCCTTGCGCGGGGGGCCCTCGAAGACGCCGGGCTCGTCCCCGTCGGCGTCCTCGGCGCTCCGGTTCAGTTCGTCGCGCTGCCGCAGCAGCCCGCCGGCCTGGACGAAGCGCAGCGCGAGCCCCTCGGAGGCGAAGCGCAGGTCCCCCGCCCAGGCGCTCTCCAGCTCGGTCAGCGGCCGGCCGACGGCGCGTTCGAGCAGTTCCACGCACGCGGCCCGGCCGAGCCCGCCGAGGAAGACCTCTTCCAGGTGGGAGCGGTCGGAGGGGGCCGGGGTGTCCGGGGACGCGGCCAGCAGCCAGGCGCATTCGGGCGTGGCGCGCAGCAGCTCTTCCAGCGCGGCGCCGCCGAAGTCGAGGTCGTCGAGGAGGACTACGGCGCCGATCTGTCCGACCCACCGCAGGAGTTCGGGGCGCGCGGGCCGTTCGGGGAAGCCGTCCGAGGGGGCGTACACCACGGAGTACAGCGCGTACAGCAGCTCGGTGGGGGTCTGCCGGTGTCCGCAGAGCCGCACGACCCCGTCGGGCGCGAGGTCCGCGCAGTCTCCGGCGACGGCGTCGAGGAGGGTGGTGCGACCGGATCCGGCGGGGCCGGTGAGCCGGACGGAACGCCCTCGTCCGAGGAGCCGGACGAGCCGCTCGCGCTCCTCGTCGCGCTCCAGCGGGGCCGGGGCGGTCTTGGGGGCGCCGGGAGGGGCGGGAGGCCGTCCGGCGGCGTCCAGGGCGGCACGGGAGGCCGCGTCGCGGCGGGCCGGAGCTTCGCCCTCCGGTTCGTCGGCCCGCCGGGCCTCGATCTCGCTCCCGTCGACGGGATTGACCGTCAGCACGTAGTCGCCGACCGCGAGCCGGACCACCCGCGCGGGGCCGGCGGCGGAGGAGGGGGCGGCCGCATCCACGAGGCCGGAGCCCTCGTCCACAGTGTCCATGACCATGTCTCCCGATCGCGTCGTGCGCCGTCGTCCCGCCCGGCCTTCGCACACGCCGCTGCCGCTACTGGTCCGGTTTCGCCCGAACCCTAGACGTTCTCGGCCCGTCCCGGAACCTCAGGGGTGCCCGGACGCCCGGAGCGTCACGATTCGTCCGCCGACGTCCCTGCCGTACGGCGCCGCGGGGGCCCGGAGAGCGTCGCCTTTCGGCCACCCCCGGACGTCACACCCGAGGAAGCGATTCCGCTTCCAGTCCGCCCTCGATCGCGAGGATCCGGTGCAGCCGCGTGGCCACGAGCAACCGCTGCATCTGCGGCGGAACCCCGCGCAGTACGAGACGGCGCCCCGTCCGCCCGGCCCGCCGGTGCGCGCCCATGATGACGCCCAGTCCGGTCGCGTCCCAGGAGTCGAGCCCCGTCAGGTCGAGCACGAGGTCTCCGACGCCGTCGTCGAGCGCGGTGTGGAAGGCCGTACGGGCGTCCGCCGCGCTGCGCACGTCGAGGCGGCCCCCGACTGCGAGTTCGGCGTGGTCGCCCCTGATGTGCATGTGTGCTCCCGGCAGTGCGGCGTGTGCGTGGTCCGATGGCCGTGTCCGAGGAGCCGTGCCCGACGGGCCGTCTCCGATGGGGGCCGTGGTCGGCAACTCTCACTGCAACTGACTGCCCCGGGGGCAGGGAAGTTGCCGACCGTGAGCGAACCGATACCTAATTCACCCTGTCGGGTGAGGGCATTCGAACGGTGTCGCCCCTGCTCGTGCTCAGTGCTTGTAGAAGCCCTGCCCGCTCTTGCGGCCGATGTCACCGGCGTCCACCATCCGGCGCATCAGCTCCGGCGGCGCGAACTTCTCGTCCTGGGACTCCGTGTAGATGTTGCTGGTGGCGTGGAGCAGGATGTCCACACCCGTCAGGTCGGCCGTGGCCAGCGGGCCCATGGCGTGCCCGAAGCCCAGCTTGCAGGCGATGTCGATGTCCTCGGCGGAGGCGACGCCCGATTCGTACAGCTTCGCGGCCTCGACGACGAGCGCCGAGATCAGACGGGTCGTCACGAATCCGGCGACGTCGCGGTTGACGACGATGCAGGTCTTGCCGACGGACTCGGCGAAGGCGCGGGTGGTGGCGAGGGTCTCGTCGCTCGTCTTGTAGCCGCGCACCAGCTCGCACAGCTGCATCATCGGGACGGGCGAGAAGAAGTGCGCGCCGACGACCCGCTCCGGACGCTCCGTCACGGCCGCGATCTTGGTGATCGGGATGGCGGAGGTGTTGGAGGCGAGGATGGCGTCCTCGCGCACGAGCTTGTCGAGGGCGCGGAAGATCTCGTGCTTGACCTCGAGCTTCTCGAAGACGGCCTCGACGACGATGTCGGCGTCGGCGACCGCGTCGAGGTCGGTGCTCGTGGTGATGCGCGCCAGCGCGGCCTCGGCGTCCTCGGCGCTCAGCTTGCCCTTGGCGACGAACCGGTCGTACGAGGCCTTGATGCCGTCGGTGCCGCGGGTCAGCGCGGCGTCCGTGACGTCGCGCAGGACGACGTCCCAGCCCGCCTGTGCGGAGACCTGCGCGATCCCCGAACCCATGAGTCCGGCACCGATGACGGCGAGCTTCCCAGCCACTTCACACCCCACGTTCTTCCAGACGGCCCGGTCTCGGCCCGGTCTCTAGTCCTCTCCGGCGGAGAGTAGCGTCCGGGACGGGTCCGATGACCGGGAAGTAACACGCGTCACGTCTCAGATGACGGACATCACACCGGTCCGGCCCAGCACTGCGGCGAGGGCCCGCAGTTGACGCGAACTAGGCTGACCGCATGGTGAACCTCACGCGCATCTACACCCGTACCGGCGACCAGGGCACGACCGCCCTCGGCGACATGAGCCGTACGGCCAAGACCGACCTGCGGATCTCCGCGTACGCCGACGCCAACGAGGCCAACGCGGCCATCGGGGCGGCGATCGCGCTCGGCGCGCTCGCCGAGGACGTCGTCAAGGTGCTGGTCCGGGTGCAGAACGACCTGTTCGACGTGGGCGCCGACCTGTGCACCCCGGTGGTGGAGGACCCCCAGTACCCGCCGCTGCGCGTGGAGCAGTTCTACATCGACAAGCTGGAGGCGGACTGCGACGCCTTCAACGAGCGGCTGGAGAAGCTGCGCAGCTTCATCCTGCCCGGCGGGGCCCCCGGGGCGGCCCTGCTGCACCAGGCGTGCACGGTGGTCCGGCGCGCCGAGCGCTCCACCTGGGCGGCACTGGAGGTGCACGGCGAGTCGATGAACCCGCTCACCGCCACCTACCTCAACCGGCTCTCGGACCTCCTGTTCATCCTGGCGCGCACGGCCAACAAGGAGGTCGGGGACGTGCTGTGGGTGCCGGGCGGCGAGCGCTGACCTCCCGTCGGCCGGCCGCCCCTCCGGAGGACGCCGTGACCCCGCGGATCCCGCGCCCGCACCGCGACGACGTGCTGCTCGGCGTGGTCAGCGTCCTCGTGGGCGTCCTCCTGTGGGCCCTCGGCGTGCACAGCAACGCGACCCGGCACCTGCTGCCCCCGTGGGCCGCGCTGGTCCCGCTGGTGTGCCTCGGCGCGATGGAACCGCTGCGCCGCTCCGCGCCGCGGGTGACCCTCGCGGTGGGCACGGTCGGGATCGTCGCCGACCAGTTCACGGTGGGCTCCCTGGTCACCGTGCTGATCTTCACGGACCTGATGTACGCCGCCGTGGTCTACGGCCGGCCCGCCATGGCCCGGTGGCTTCCGGTCACGACCGGCCTGGTCACCGTGGTCGTCACGATCACCGCCGTGGCCTGGCTGCGCACCCCGCAGGGCCTGCTCGTCGGCGCGCTCACCGGCATCGTCTGCTTCGCGCCGGCCCTCACCGGGGCCACCCTGCGCAATCACCGCGAGGCCGCGGTGGCGGCGCGGCTGCGCGCCGAGCAGACGGCACTGCTGGCCGAGATGGACCGGAGCCAGGCGGTGGCCGCCGAGCGCGCGCGGATGGCCCGCGAGCTGCACGACATGGTCGCCAATCACCTGTCGGCGATCGCCATCCACTCCACCGCCGCGCTCTCCATCGACTCCCCCGCGACCAGTCGCGAGGCGCTCGGGGTGATCCGGGAGAACAGCGTCCAGGGGCTGGCCGAAATGCGCCGACTGATCGGCCTGCTGCGGGACGCGGGCGCGGCGCAGGAGGTGGCGGCGGTGCCGTCGCCGGACGCGCTCGGGGCCTTGGTCGAGCAGGCCCGTACGAACGGCGCGGCGAGCGGGCTCGCCTTCGTGCTGCACGACGACCGGGCGCCCCACGGGGCGCCGCCCCCGGCGCTGCCCGCTCCGGTGGAGCTGGCGACGTACCGGATCGTCCAGGAGTCCCTGACGAATGCGGTCAAGCACGCCTCCCCCGGCACGGTCACGGTCCGGGTCGCCCGCTCGGGCGGACTGCTGCGCGTGGACGTGGACTCCCCGCACGGCGGCCGGGCCGCCGGGCCGCGCGCGCCGGGGTCGGGCGCCGGGCTGGTGGGGATGCGCGAGCGGGCGGAGCTGCTGGGCGGCAGCTTCTCGGCCGGGGCGGCCGGAGCGGGGGCTGCGGGAGCGGGCCGGCCGGGCGCCGCGACATGGCGGGTGCGGGCGGTCCTGCCCGCCGAGGAGAGAGTGGCCGAATGACGACGAGCGGAACGACGACCGGCCCCGGGGCGCGCCCCGTCCGGGTCCTGGTGGCCGAGGACCAGGCCGCGGTGCGCGCCGGGCTGGTGCTGATCCTGCGCAGCGCGGACGGCATCGAGGTGGCGGGCGAGGCCGGGGACGGGCTGGAGGCGGTGCGCCTGGCCCGGGAGCTGCGGCCGGACGTGGTGCTGATGGACGTGCAGATGCCGCGCCTGGACGGGGTCTCGGCGACCCGGCAGGTGGTCGCCCAGGGGCTGGCGGACGTCCTCGTCCTGACCACCTTCGACCTGGACGAGTACGTCTTCGGGGCGCTGCGCGCGGGCGCGGCGGGGTTCCTGCTGAAGGACACGGAGGCCCGGGAACTCGTCGAGGCGGTCCGGACGGTCGCGCGCGGCGAGGGGCTGATCGCCCCCGCCGTGACCCGGCGGCTGATCGCGGAGTTCGCCGCTCCGGCGGACCGGCGCCCGCCGGTCCCGCCGGAGACGGCCGCGGCGCTGGAGTCGCTGACCCGGCGGGAGCGGGAGGCGCTCGGCTGCCTGGGCGGCGGGCTCTCGAACGCGGAGATCGCGGTCCGCCTGGAGATGGCGGAGGCCACGGTGAAGACCCACGTCAGCAGGCTGCTGGGCAAGCTGGAACTGCGCAGCCGGGTCCAAGCAGCAGTGCTGGCGCAGGAGTTGGGCCTGGTGCACTGAATTCTTGTGCGGAGCCGGAGCGGAGGTCTGGACCTCTTGACGGTTGGTCCAGACCTTTCTAATCTCACCGCAACTGTGGTGAGCGTGCATGACAACGCGTGCTCACGGGCGGCGCAGGTCCCACCCCCATGCCGGGAGTCGACGCCAGCGACTCCGGCGGACCTTCGGAGGAGCACCCTTGAGCACAGCACATGCGTCACGACCGGCACCCCCACCCCGCCACCGGCTGCTGCGCAGGTTCGCCGCGACCGTGGCCGCCTTCGCCCTGCCCCTCGCCGGGCTGGTCGGACTCGCGGGCACGGCCCAGGCGGCGACCTCCGCGACGGCGTCCTACACCAAGGTCTCCGACTGGGGCGGCGGCTTCGAGGGCAAGTGGACGGTGAAGAACACCGGCACCACCACCCTCAGCAGCTGGACCGTCGAGTGGGACTACCCCGCCGGCACCTCGGTCACCTCGGCCTGGGACGCCACCGTCACCAGCTCGGGCACCCACTGGACCGGCAAGAACGTCGGCTGGAACGGCACCCTCGCCCCGGGCGCCAGCGTCAGCTTCGGCTTCAACGGCTCGGGCGCCGGCGCACCCAGCGGCTGCAAGATCAACGGTGGCTCCTGTGACGGCGGCACCACGCCCCCGGCCGACGCTCCCCCTACCGCTCCCGGCACCCCCACGGCCAGCGCGGTGGGCGACACCTCGGTCAGCCTGAGCTGGACCCCGGCCACCGACGACAAGGGCGTCAAGAACTACGACGTCTACCGCGGCTCCGCCAAGATCGCGACCGTGACGGGCACCAGCTACACCGATACGGGCCTGACCAAGGGCACCACGTACGGGTACAGCGTCACCGCCCGCGACACCGCCGACCAGAGCGGCCCCTCCTCGGGCACGGTCACGGTCACCACCACCGGCGGCGACCCGGGGCCCGGCCCCGGTCCCGGCCCGGGCTCCAAGGTGCAGCTCGGCTACTTCACGAACTGGGGCGTCTACCAGCGCAACTACCACGTGAAGAACATCGTCTCCTCGGGTTCGGCGAGCAAGCTGACCCACATCAACTACGCCTTCGGCAACGTCACCGGCGGCAAGTGCCAGATCGGTGACGCCTACGCCGACTACCAGAAGACCTACGACGCCGCGAGCAGCGTCTCCGGCGTCGCCGACACCTGGGACCAGCCCGTCGCGGGCAACTTCAACCAGCTGCGCGAGCTGAAGAAGAAGTACCCGAACATCAAGGTCCTCTGGTCCTTCGGCGGCTGGACCTGGTCCGGCGGCTTCGGCCAGGCCGCCGCCAACCCGACCGCCTTCGCCGACTCCTGCTACAGCCTGGTCGAGGACCCGCGCTGGGCCGACGTCTTCGACGGCATCGACATCGACTGGGAGTACCCGAACGCCTGCGGCCTGTCCTGCGACACCAGCGGGGCCGCCTCGCTGAAGAACCTGCTGTCCGCGCTGCGCGCCAAGTTCGGCGCGAACAACCTGGTCACCGCCGCCGTCAGCGCCGACGGCTCGGCCGGCGGCAAGGTCGACCTCGCCGACTACGGCGCGGCCGCCCCGTACGTCGACTGGTACAACGTCATGACCTACGACTTCTTCGGCGGCTGGGACGCCAAGGGCCCGACCGCCCCGCACTCCCCGCTGACCTCGTACAACGGCATCCCGATCGCCGGCTTCAACAGCGACGCCGCGATCCAGAAGTACAAGTCCAAGGGCATCGCGGCCAACAAGCTCAACCTCGGCATCGGCTTCTACGGCCGCGGCTGGACCGGCGTCACCCAGGACGCCCCCGGCGGCGCCGCCACCGGTCCGGCGCCCGGCGCCTACGAGCAGGGCATCGAGGACTACAAGATCCTCAAGAACAGCTGCCCCACCACCGGCACTGTCGCCGGCACCGCCTACGCCAAGTGCGGCAGCAACTGGTGGAGCTACGACACCCCGGCCACCATCGCCGGGAAGATGGGCTACGTGAAGAACCAGGGCCTGCGCGGCGCCTTCTTCTGGGAGTTCAGCGGCGACACCAGCAACGGTGAACTGCTCACCGCGATCGACAGCGGCCTGAGGTAACGGCCCGCAAGTGACCGGGCCCGCAGCAGCGGGCCCGCACCAGAACCGGCGAAGCCGGGTGCCGGGGTCCGCCCCCCGTCACCCGGCTTCGCCTTGCGCAGGGGCTCCCCTACGCGACGTTCACCCGCTGGCCGGGAGGCGCCGCCTCCAGCCAGGCCAGGAAACCGGTGAGGGCGTCCTCGCTCATCGCCAGCTCCAGCCGGTCCCCGCGGTGGCGGGTGCCGAGCACGATCGCGTCGGAGAGCAGGGCCAGCTCCTCCTCGCCCTCCGGGGCGCGGCGGGACAGCACCTCGATCGCGGAACGCTCCAGCACCCGGCGCGGCCGGGGGGAGTACGAGAACACGCGGAACCACTCGATCCGGTCACCGCCGTAGCGCGCGACCCCGTACACCCAGCCCTTGCCGGAGACGTCGGGGGCGTCGGACACGCCCCAGCGCACGCTGCAGTCGAACGTACCGCCGGACCGCTGGATGAGCCGCCGGCGGAGCCCGAAGACAAAGAGCCCGATCACCACCAGGGCTACGACCAGGCCGCTCACAAGCAGAGCGAGGAGCATCTTCACCGACCTCCTCGCTCATCGAATTCGGAAAACCAAAAACGGACCTGCATCGCCTCAGCCGCGACCCGGTCCCGGAAATTCCGGAACGGGCCGCGGCTGAGGGCACACACTCTTGCGATACCGGGGTCAGTGCCCCGTCACCGCGCGCAGCCGGACATCGGCGCGACGCTCGGAGGCGTTGTCGGCCTCCGACTTCGCGCGCTCCAGTGCCCGCTCCGCACGCTCGACGTCGATCTCGTCGGCCAGCTCGGCGATCTCGGCCAGCAGGGACAGCTTGTTGTCCGCGAACGAGATGAAACCGCCGTGCACAGCGGCGACGACGGTGTTGCCGTCGCTGGTGCGGATGGTCACCGGGCCCGATTCCAGCACACCGAGAAGCGGCTGGTGACCGGGCATGACGCCGATGTCGCCGGACGTGGTGCGGGCAACGACCAGGGTGGCCTCGCCGGACCAGACACTACGGTCCGCCGCGACCAGCTCGACGTGCAGCTCAGCAGCCAAGGTGGCTCCTCGGGTCACCACCCGGCGGGAAAGCCGGGTGTTGGGTCAAATTCTAATGGGCGTGAGGAGAGGGACGGGACACACCCGCCCCTCTCCGTCGATCAGCTGTGCTCCGAGGAGCCCGGCCTCAGGAGACGCCCAGCTCCTTGGCGTTGGCCTTCAGGTCCTCGATGCCACCGCACAGGAAGAACGCCTGCTCGGGGAAGTGGTCGTAGTCGCCGTCGCAGATCGCGTTGAAGGCGACGATCGACTCGTCGAGCGGAACGTCCGAACCGTCCACGCCGGTGAACTGCTTGGCGACGTGGGTGTTCTGCGACAGGAAGCGCTCGACGCGACGGGCACGGTGGACAACGAGCTTGTCCTCCTCGCCCAGCTCGTCGATACCGAGGATCGCGATGATGTCCTGGAGGTCCTTGTACTTCTGCAGGATCCCCTTGACGCGCATCGCCGTGGCGTAGTGGTCCGCCGCGATGTACCGCGGGTCGAGGATGCGGGACGTCGAGTCCAGCGGGTCCACGGCCGGGTAGATGCCCTTCTCGGAGATCGGACGGGAAAGCACCGTCGTCGCGTCGAGGTGGGCGAAGGTGGTGGCCGGAGCCGGGTCGGTCAGGTCGTCCGCGGGGACGTAGATCGCCTGCATCGAGGTGATCGAGTGACCGCGGGTCGAGGTGATGCGCTCCTGCAGCAGACCCATCTCGTCAGCCAGGTTCGGCTGGTAACCCACGGCGGACGGCATGCGACCGAGAAGGGTCGACACCTCCGAACCGGCCTGGGTGTAACGGAAGATGTTGTCGATGAAGAAGAGCACGTCCTGCTTCTGCACATCGCGGAAGTACTCCGCCATGGTCAGACCGGCCAGGGCGACGCGCAGACGGGTGCCCGGGGGCTCGTCCATCTGGCCGAAGACGAGCGCCGTCTTGTCGATGACGCCGGAGTCGGCCATTTCCTCGATGAGGTCGTTGCCCTCACGGGTACGCTCACCGACGCCCGCGAAGACCGACACACCGTCGTGGTTGTTGGCGACGCGGTAGATCATTTCCTGGATCAGAACGGTCTTGCCGACACCGGCACCACCGAACAGACCGATCTTTCCACCCTTGACGTACGGGGTGAGGAGGTCGATGACCTTGACGCCGGTCTCGAACATCTCCGTCTTCGACTCGAGCTCGTCGAAGCGGGGCGCCTTGCGGTGGATCGGCCAGCGCTCGGTGACGTTGGCGTTCTCCTCCGGGTAGTTCAGCACCTCACCGAGGGTGTTGAACACCTTGCCCTTGGTGAAGTCACCGACGGGGACGGTGATGCCCTCGCCCGTGTCGGTCACCGGCGCCCGGCGGACCAGGCCGTCGGTGGGCTGCATGGAGATGGTGCGGACCACGCCGTCGCCCAGGTGCTGGGCGACTTCCAGGGTCAGCGTCTTGAGCTTGCCGTCCTCGGCCGGGTCGGCGACCTGGACCTTGAGGGCGTTGTAGATCTCGGGCATGGCGTCGACGGGGAACTCCACGTCGACGACCGGGCCGATGACCCGGGCGACGCGGCCCGTGGCGGCGGCCGTCTCAACAGTGGTCGTCATTACTTGTCACTCCCCGCGGTCGCGTCAGCCATGGCGCTCGCGCCACCGACGATCTCGCTGATTTCCTGGGTGATTTCGGCCTGGCGGGCCGCGTTGGCAAGCCGGGAGAGGCTCTTGATGAGGTCTCCGGCGTTGTCGGTCGCCGACTTCATCGCGCGGCGGCGGGCGGCGTGCTCGGAAGCGGCCGACTGCAGCAGTGCGTTGTAGATGCGGCTCTCGACGTAGCGCGGCAGCAGGGCGTCGAGGACGTCCTCCGCCGACGGCTCGAAGTCGAACAGCGGAAGGATCTCGCCCTTCGCACCGTCCTCGTCCGGAGCCTTGTCGAGGCTGAGCGGCAGCATCCGGCCGTCCACCGCGTTCTGCGTCATCATCGACACGAATTCCGTGTAGACGATGTGCAGCTCGTCGACGCCGCCCTCGGCCGTGTCCGTCTGGATGGCCTCGATCAGCGGCGCCGCGACGCGCTTGGCGTCGGCGTAGGCCGGGCTGTCGGTGAAGCCGGTCCACGACTCCGCGACCTTGCGCTCGCGGAAGCCGAAGTAGGCGACACCCTTACGGCCGACGATGTACGTGTCGACCTCCTTGCCCTCGCCGCGGAGCCGCTCGGTGAGCCGCTCCGCCTGCTTGAGCGCGTTGGAGGAGTAGCCGCCGGCCAGACCGCGGTCGCTCGTGATGAGCACGATCGCGGCGCGGGTCGGCGCCTCGACCTCGGTCGTCAGGGCGTGCTTGGTGTTCGAGCCGGTCGCCACCGCGGTCACCGCACGGGTGAGCTCGGTCGCGTACGGCATCGACGCCGCCACCTTGCGCTGCGCCTTGACGATGCGCGAGGCGGCGATCATCTCCATCGCCTTGGTGATCTTCTTGGTCGCCGTGACGGCACGGATGCGACGCTTGTAGACCCGGAGCTGCGCTCCCATGAGTCAGGTCCCTTCCGTCGTCACTTGGAGACGTTGACGGCCGGTGCGTCCTCGCCCAGCAGCTTGCCGTCCGAGGTCTCGAACTGCCGCTTGAAGTTGGCGATGGCGTCACCAATCGAGGTGATGGTGTCGTCCGACATCTTGGCGCCCTCGGCGATGGAGGTGAGGAGGTCCTTGCGCTCGCGGCGCAGGTGCTCCAGCAGCTCCGACTCGAAGCGACGGATGTCGTTGACCGGGACGTCGTCCATCTTGCCGGTGGTGCCGGCCCAGACGGAGACGACCTGCTCCTCGACGGGCATCGGCTGGTACTGGCCCTGCTTCAGCAGCTCGACCAGACGCTTGCCGCGCTCCAGCGAGGCCTTCGACGCGGCGTCCAGGTCGGAACCGAAGGCGGCGAACGCCTCCAGCTCGCGGTACTGGGCCAGGTCCAGGCGCAGTCGGCCGGACACCTGGCGCATGGCCTTGTGCTGGGCCGAGCCACCGACGCGGGAGACCGAGATACCGACGTTCAGCGCCGGGCGCTGGCCCGCGTTGAACAGGTCGGACTCCAGGAAGCACTGGCCGTCGGTGATGGAGATGACGTTCGTCGGGATGAACGCCGACACGTCGTTCGCCTTGGTCTCGACGATCGGCAGACCGGTCATCGAACCGGCGCCCATGTCGTCGGAGAGCTTCGCGCAGCGCTCCAGCAGACGCGAGTGCAAGTAGAAGACGTCACCCGGGTAGGCCTCGCGGCCCGGCGGGCGGCGCAGCAGCAGCGACACGGCGCGGTAGGCGTCGGCCTGCTTCGACAGGTCGTCGAAGATGATCAGGACGTGCTTGCCGGCGTACATCCAGTGCTGGCCGATGGCGGAACCGGTGTACGGCGCCAGGTACTTGAAGCCGGCCGGGTCGGACGCCGGGGCGGCGACGATCGTCGTGTACTCGAGCGCGCCGGCCTCTTCCAGGGCGCCGCGAACGGACGCGATGGTCGAGCCCTTCTGGCCGATGGCGACGTAGATGCAGCGGACCTGCTTGTTCACGTCGCCCGAGCGCCAGTTGTCGCGCTGGTTGATGATCGTGTCGACGGCCAGAGCGGTCTTACCCGTCTGACGGTCGCCGATGACCAGCTGACGCTGGCCGCGGCCGATCGGCACCATCGCGTCGATGGCCTTGTAGCCGGTCTGCATCGGCTCGTGGACCGACTTGCGGACCATGACGCCGGGGGCCTGCAGCTCGAGGGCGCGGCGGCCCTCGGTGGCGATCTCGCCGAGACCGTCGATCGGGTTGCCGAGCGGGTCGACAACGCGGCCGAGGTAACCCTCGCCGACGCCGACGGAGAGCACCTCGCCGGTGCGCTGCACCGACTGGCCCTCCTCGATACCGCTGAACTCACCGAGGACGACGGCGCCGATCTCGCGCTCGTCGAGGTTGAGGGCGAGACCGAGGGTTCCGTCCTCGAACTTCAGCAGTTCGTTCGCCATGGCGGAGGGCAGGCCCTCCACCTTCGCGATGCCGTCGCCGGCAACGCTGACCGTTCCGACCTCCTCGCGCGAGGCCGCGTCCGGCTGGTACGACTGGACGAAGTTCTCCAGTGCGTCCCGGATCTCCTCCGGCCGGATCGTGAGCTCCGCCATCTGGGTTCCCTGCTCTCCTTGTTGGGCCTGAAGCTTCTTAGGGGTCTGGGGGTGACCCCCAGGAATCTTCTGCAAGTTCTGCACGGCCCAACCGGGCCGCTGGAAATGCGTCGTGTGTGTAAGTGGCCGGTCAGCCGGCCATGCGGCGGGACGCCTCGCTGAGGCGTTCCGCGATGGTGCCGTCGATGACCTCGTCGCCGACCCGCACCACGATCCCGCCGAGGACCGTGGGGTCCACGTCGAGGTTCAGGTGCATCTGGCGGCCGTACAGCGTGGCCAGGACAGCGCCGAGACGCTGCTTCTGCGCGTCGCTGAGCGGAACCGCGGTGGTCACCGTGGCGACCATGCGGTTGCGGCGCTCCGCCGCGAGCTTGGAGAGGGACTCCAGTCCCGCTTCCAGGCTGCGGCCACGCGGGTGCGTGACGAGACGCGCGACGAGACGCTCGCTGACCGGGTGGGCCTTGCCGCCGAGCAGGCTGCTGAGCAGCGCGCCCTTGGCGGACCCGGAGGCCGCGCGGTCGGTCAGCGCGGCGCGCAGTTCGGTGCTCGAACCGACGATCCGGCCGAAGCGGAACAGCTCGTCCTCGACGTCGTCGAGCGCGCCGGCCTGCTGCGCACCGGTGAGGTCGGCGGTGTCCGCCAGCTCTTCCAGTGCGTCCACCAGGTCGCGCGACCGCGACCAGCGCGACCGGACCATGCCGGACACCAGGTCGAGGGCTTCCCCACCGACCTGGCCGTTCAGCAGACGGCCGGCCAGCTCGGCCTTGGCCTCGCCGGACTGCGCCGGGTCCGTGACGACCCGACGCAGCGAGACCTCACGGTCGAGCAGCGCGGTGACGGCAGCCAGCTCACCGGCGAGCTCCGCCGCGTCGACGGACGTGTTGTCCGTCAGCGCGTCGAGACGCTCGCGTGCGGCGGCCAGTGCCTCGCGGCTCGCTCCGTTCATCGGGCGGCCCCAGTCGAAGCAGCCTTCTCCTCGAGCTCGCCGAGGAAACGGTCGATGGTGCGGCTCTGCCGGGCGTGGTCCTCGAGGGACTCGCCGACGAGCTTGCCGGCCAGGTCGGTGGCGAGCTTGCCCACGTCCTGGCGCAGCGCGTGAGACGCGGCCTTGCGGTCGGCCTCGATCTGGGCGTGACCGGCAGCGATGATCTCCTCACGCTGCCGCTGGCCCTCGGCACGCATTTCTGCGATGAGCGAGGCGCCCTGCTCCTGTGCCTCCTGGCGCAGGCGCGCGGCCTCGTGCCGGGCTTCGGCGAGCTGAGCCTTGTACTGCTCCAGCACGCTCTGGGCCTCGGTCTGGGCCGATTCGGCCTTCTCGATGCCACCCTCGATGGCCTCGCGACGCGCTTCCAGAACCTTGTTGATGTTCGGGAGGAGCTTCTTCGCGAGGAAACCGAAGACGATGACAAAGGCGATCAGGCCGATGACAAGCTCGGGAATCGGCGGGAAGAGCGGGTTTTCCGCCTCTTCGGCCGCGAGCTGAACCAGAGGGTTCACATCAGTGCCTTCCGTCTAAAGGATCTGTTCGCTACCGAGATCAGGAGGACGTCGGGTAGACGAACGGCATGACCAGACCGATGAGGGCGAGCGCCTCACAGAAGGCGAAGCCGAGGATCTGGTTGGCGCGGATCAGGCCGGCGGCCTCGGGCTGGCGGGCCAGGGCCTGCGTGCCGTTACCGAAGATGATGCCGACGCCGACGCCGGGGCCGATGGCCGCGAGGCCGTAACCGATGGAGCCGAGGTTGCCCTTGATTTCGACGCCAGCAGCGAGGGTCTGGAGAGCGGACATGCCGGTTCTTCCTTCTCTTTCATGGACCGGTGGGGGTTGGCCACCGGACGACTGTTGGTTTGGGGGTGGGGCGGTCAGTGGTGCTCGGCGACGGCGCCCTGGAGGAAGCTGCAGGCCAGCAGCACGAAGACGTAGGCCTGGACAGCCTGGATGAAGAGTTCGAACGCGGTCATCACGATGACCATCACGAACGAGACACCCGCGTAAGCGATGCCGATGCCGTTCAGCAGGTACCAGCTGGCGATCGTGAAGAGCAGCAGCAGGGTGTGACCGGCGAACATGTTCGCGAAGAGTCGGACCGCGTGCGTGAAGGGCCGGACGATCACGTTCGAGAAGAACTCGATCAGCATCACCAGCGGAAGGATCCCGCCGAGCGACTTGTCGTAGCCCGTGAGGTTCTTCAGACCGCCGACGAAGCCGTGGCGCTTGAAGGTGACCGACATCCACATGACGTAGATGACGAGGGCCAGACCGGCCGGGTACGCGATGACCGAGGTCACCGGGAACTGGGCGAGCGGGATGATCGACCAGAGGTTCATCATCCAGACGAAGAAGAACGTCGCGACCATGAAGGGGACGTACTTCTGGCCTTCCTTCTTGCCCATCGTCTCGTACACGATGCCGGTGCGCACGAAGTCGTAACCGGCCTCGGCGATCATCTGGAGCTTTCCGGGAACCAGCTTCGGCTTACGGAAAGCGGCCCAGAAGAAACCGACGATGATGACGGTCCCGAGCAGTGCGAGCAGCATCGTCTTGTTGAAATAGATGCTGCTGTCCGCGTCGCCGAAGATCGGCTTGAACAGGAACGAGTGCAGGCCAGGAGCCGGGAAGCCACAGCCGTCGAAAATGTGGCAATCGGTCTCGAAGGCGAGCACCGTCGTCGGGTCAGCACTCACCGCGGGCTCCTTCAGCGTGGCGCATAGGTACGGCAACCTCGTTGTGTCGGCGCGGCGCACAGCCGCGGTTCGGCACGGGACTGGTCTTACGGATGTGGGGGCGGCAGCTTGCAGGCATTGAGCCTCGCGATTGAGCAGGCGTCAGCTCAGATGCCCGCGCCCGCGATGCCGCAGTTGGCACCGGACGATAGCAGCATCTCGAACGAGCACTTATTCCGCCCCTACCGTTCACGACGAGGACCCCGTGTTTTCGGGCTTCTCACCCTTGCCGCCCTGGGTGGCGTCGGGCTCGACGTAAAGGATCTTGGCCTTCATGTGCGCGCGGGCTTGCGCGCCGATCCAAGCGAGGGTCGCCGCGACGAGCGTGATCGCGAATGCCTTGGGATGGAACAGCGTCGTGTTCTTGAACACGGCGACGAAGACGAAGAGCAGCAGGATCTGGGTCGTGTACAGGACCAGACCCATCATCTGGAACAGCTGGGGCATCGATCGCGCCGTGCGTTGCAGCACGACGAACCCGATGCCCATGAAGAGGATCACGACCACGGTGGCGACGACCGCGCCGATGGCACCCTTGCCGCCCGCGACGACACCGCTGACGACAGCGGCGATCGCGCCGACGGCAGCAGTGGGTACGGCGGTATGCAGAAGGGATCGGGCGTCATCAGACCGCATGGCGCATGGCTCCGCGTGGTGGTGGGGGTTTTCGGGACTCGTACGGGACGAGCGTAAGCCCGGTCCGAGAGAGAGCCTCGGGCCAATGGACCGTCGCACTACGGTCCTTCGGCTCTGTCGCCGGGTTTAGTGAACGGTATCACAAACTATTTGATGAGAGCTTTACCTGTGTGGTGTGCTCACTGTCACACATGAGAGCTAACCCGCCCGTGTGTGCACGCGCGCCAACGGTTCTGTCTGGTATAGGACGTTCGGTCCGGTTACCGGAACCGCGAACGAGGGCCTACGGCGGTCGCGCCGTTGACGCCCGAGACCCCGACGACCGTCTTCGCCGCCGCTTCCCGGGCCGGCTCCGGCTCTTCGCCGGAGGTGTCCAGGGCCGCCGCCTCCGCCGCGGCCTCCGCCGCGCGCTCGGAATGCCGGTAGCGGGGCGGCACCAGGCCCTCCGCCCACCGCGGGGCGCGCGGCGTGAACCGCGGCAGCAGGAGCAGGACGAGCCCCACCGCGCTCAGCGCGACGATCATCAGCACGATCCACATCGAAGCGGAGTTCACCGAGTACGCCACCGCGCCGAAGGCGATCAGCGCCGACCAGAAGTACATGATCAGAACGGCCCGGCTGTGCGAGTGCCCGACTTCCAGCAGCCGGTGGTGCAGGTGCCCGCGGTCGGCCGCGAAGGGGGACTGGCCGTTCCAGGTCCGCCGCACGATGGCGAGCACCAGGTCCGCCACCGGGATCGCGATGATCGTCAGCGGCAGCAGCAGCGGAATGAAGACCGGGAGCATCGCGTGCACCGCGTTGCGCTCACCACCGGCGAACAGCTTCATCGCGTCCGGGTCCACCTGACCGGTGATCGAAATGGCGGACGCGGCCAGCACGAGGCCGATCAGCATCGACCCGGAGTCGCCCATGAAGATCCGCGCCGGGTGCATGTTGTGCGGCAGGAAGCCGAGGCACATCCCCATCAGGATCGCGGCGAACAGGGTGGCGGGGGCGGCCGCCTCGATCGCGTACCCGAACCAGATCCGGTAGGCGTAGAGGAAGAACGCCGCGGCGGCGATGCACACCAGGCCGGCGGCGAGGCCGTCGAGGCCGTCCACGAAGTTCACCGCGTTGATGGTGATGACGACGAGCGCCACGGTCAGCAGGTTGCCCTGCCACTGGGTCAGCGACACCGTGCCGACGCCGGGGACCGGGATCCACAGGATCGTCAGGCCCTGCATGACCATCACGCCCGCGGAGATCATCTGCGCGCCGAGCTTGATCAGGGCGTCGATCTCGAACTTGTCGTCGAGGACGCCGATCAGCCAGATCAGCGCCGCTCCGGAGAGCAGCGCCCGGGGTTCGTTGGAGCGCTCGAAGACGCCGTTGAGGTTCGGCAGGTGGTCGGCGACGAGCAGGCCCGCGCACAGTCCGCCGAACATCGCGATGCCGCCGAGCCGCGGAGTGGGCTCGCGGTGCACGTCGCGCGCGCGGATCTGCGGCATCGCTCCGGCCGCGATCGCGAACTTCCGTACCGGCCCGGTGAGCAGGTACGTCACCGCCACCGTGACGCAGAGCGTCAGCAGATATTCACGCACGGGCTGCCCCAGATGTATCGCCGGCCATCTCAGCCCCACACATTAGCCGCGATGTCCCCCTGGAAGAGGACGCGAGGGCACTGTGAACCGGTTCCCCTACCCGCCGCTTGCCCCGGTTACGCCCCGTACGGGGGAAAGTCGAGGGCCAGTTCGGCGACCTCCGCCCGCAGGCGGCCGGCGTCCGCGCCGGTCAGGGCCGCCGCGAACAGATCGGCGAGACGGACCATCTCCGCCTCCCCCATGCCCTGGGTGGTCACCGCCGCGGTGCCCAAGCGCAGGCCGCGCTGGTCCCCGTACGGCAGGGCGCAGGTGTCGAGCACCATGCCTGCGGCGGCGAGGCGGCCGCGGGCGGTGGGGCCGTCGACGCCGAGGGGGTCCGGGTCCGCGGTGATCATGTGGGTGTCGGTGCCGCCGGTGGTGATCGCGAGGCCGCGCACGCGCAGGGCCTCGGCCAGGGTCCGCGCGTTGGCGACGACCCGGTGGGCGTAGGTGGTGAAGGCCGGGGTCGCGGCCTCCCCGAAAGCCACCGCCTTGGCGGCGATGGTGTGCATCTGGGCGCCGCCCTGGGTGAAGGGGAAGACCGCGCGGTCGACCCGCTCCGCGAACTCGGCGCCGCACAGGATCATCCCGCCGCGGGGGCCGCGCAGCACCTTGTGGGTGGTGGCGCAGACGATGTCGGCGTACGGGACCGGGCTCGGGGCGGCGCCGCCCGCGACCAGGCCGATGGGGTGTGCGGCGTCCGCGATCAGGAAGGCACCGACCTCGTCGGCGATCTCCCGGAAGGCGGAGTACTCGGGGTGGCGGGGGTACGAGATCGAGCCACACACGATCGCCTTGGGGCGGTGGGCGTGCGCCAGCTCCTGCACCTGGAGGTAGTCGATCAGGCCGGTCTCGGCGTCGACGCCGTACCCGACGAAGTCGAACCAGCGGCCCGAGAAGTTCGCGGGCGAACCGTGGGTGAGGTGACCGCCGTACGGGAGGCCCATGGCCAGCACGGTGTCGCCGGGGCGCAGCAGCGCGGCGTAGGCGGCGAGGACGGCGGCGGAGCCGGAGTGCGGCTGGACGTTGGCGTGCTCGGCCCCGAACAGGGCGCGGGCCCGCTCGGTCGCCACCCGTTCGGCCTGGTCGGCGTACTCGCAGCCGCCGTGGTGGCGGGCGCCGGGGTAGCCCTCGGCGTACTTGTTCGCCAGGGCGGAGCCGAGGGCGGCGAGGACGGCGGTGGAGGTGAAGTTCTCGGCCGCGATGAGCTGGAGGCTCCGGGCCTGGCGGTGCGCCTCTCCGGCGAGGACGTCGGCCATCTGCGGATCCTGGCGGCGCAGGGTGTCCGTCGGCTGGGTGATGACGCTCATGGCGCGGCTCCGACGCGGTGGATGGACCGGGTACCGCCACTGTAGGCCCGCCCCCGCCACCCCGCCTTTCCTACCGCCCCGGGACCCCTTCCGGCCACCGGCCCCTGCCTCCGGCGGCGCCTCAAACGCCGGCGAGGCTGCATTTGTCCGACCTCCGGATCTGAGGGTGATGGCCGCTCCCGGCCTGCCAATTCCAGCCTGCCCGGCGTTTGAGGGCCCGCCGGAGGCAGCACCAGCCGCCCGGCGATTGAGGGCGCCCGCGGGCACTGGGGCACGCCAAGCGAAGAGGGGTACGGGGAGGGGAGGCGCGGGGCGGGGCGGGAGCACCGCGGGGGACGGGGGCCGCGCAAGGGGCGGCGGCGCCGTCAGCGGCGGTCGTTCACGCCCGTCAGCGCGGTGACGACCGGGTCCAGCGCCTGCTGGATCTCGTCGCCGATCGAGCGGAAGAACGTGATCGGCGCACCGTACGGGTCGTACACCTCGTCCGCGTCGGGAGACGGCGCCAGCAGCCACCCCCGCAGCGCGGCCGCCGCCCGCACCAGCGCACGGGCCCGCTCCGCCATCCCGTCGTCCAGCGGCGGCAGCGTCGCCGGGTCTATCGCCCGGACCAGCCGGGTGAACTCCTTGAGCGTGAAGGTGCGCAGCCCGGCCGAGTGCCCCATCGAGATGACCTGCGCCCGGTGGTCGCGCGTGGCGGTCAGCACCAGATCGGCGCGTATGACGTGCTCGTCGAGCAGCTCCCGCCCGATGAACCCGCTCGCGTCGGCCCCGAAGTCCGCGAGGACCGCCGCGGCGTTCGCCTCCATCGGCGCGCCCTCGTGCCCCCACGTACCGGCGCTCTCGACGATCAGCCCGCCCGCCGGCGCCCCGCCGAGGCGGTGGCTCAGGGCATGCCGCGTCAGCCGCTCGGTGATCGGCGAGCGGCAGACGTTGCCGGTGCTGACGTGGAGTATGCGGAAGGCGTCCCCTCCGGCCCTTGCTATGCCACGCCCCTCAGGGCTCACGGAGCCACCTCGAGGTCGGGTACGACCTCGCGCAGCTGGTCCGCGGTGAGTGCCCCCTCGCGCAGGAGGACGGGAACCTTGCCGGTGACGTCGACGATCGACGACGGCTGGATGCCGGGGGTGGGCCCGCCGTCCAGGTACACGGAGACGGAGTCGCCGAGCATCTCGCGGGCGGCGTCGCAGTCCTCCGGCGCCGGGTGGCCGGTGAGGTTGGCCGAGGACACGGCCATGGGCCCGACCTCGGTCAGCAGCTCGATCGCGACGGGGTGCAGCGGCATCCGCACGGCCACCGTGCCACGCGTCTCGCCGAGGTCCCAGGCCAGCGACGGCTGGTGCTTGGCGACGAGGGTCAGCGCGCCGGGCCAGAAGGCGTCGACCAGCTCCCACGCCTGCTCGGTGAAGTCCGTGACCAGGCCGTGCAGGGTGTTCGGCGAGCCGATCAGCACCGGTGTGGGCATGTTGCGGCCCCGGCCCTTGGCGGCCAGCAGGTCCCCGACGGCCTCCGCGCTGAAGGCGTCCGCACCGATCCCGTAGAGCGTGTCCGTGGGCAGCACGACGAGCTCGCCGCGGCGCACGGCGGATGCGGCTTCACGCAGGCCCGTCTTACGGTCCGTCGCGTCGTTGCAGTCGTATCGCCGGGCCATCAGCGGGTCTCCTCGTGCGGGGTCATCGTGGTGGGGGTGTGCACAGGGCGGGACGCGCTCGTCACGGCATGGCCTTGCGGGCGGTGGCGAAGCGCGGCCGGTTGTTCAGGTCGGGGTGGTCGGCGGCGTCGGCCCAGCCCCGCTCCTCGGCGAAGATCCACGGGACCTGGCCGCCCTGGGTGTCGGCGTGCTCGACGACGACGATCCCGCCGGGCCGCAGCAGCCGGTGGGCGGTGCGTTCGATGCCGCGGATGGTGTCGAGGCCGTCCTCGCCGGAGAACAGCGCCATCTCCGGGTCGTGGTCGCGGGCCTCGGGGGCGACGTACTCCCATTCGGTGAGCGGGATGTACGGCGGGTTGGAGATCACCAGGTCGACCTGGCCGTCCAGCTCCGGGAGCGCGCTGAGCGCGTTGCCCTGGTGGACGGTGACCCGGGAGCCCTCGGCGTTCTTGCGGGTCCACCGCAGGGCGTCCTCGGACAGCTCCACCGCGTGCACGCGCGAGCGCGGCACCTCCTGCGCCATGGCGAGGGCGATGGCGCCCGAGCCGGTGCAGAGGTCCACGATCAGCGGTTCGACGACGTCCATCGCGCGGACGGCCTGTATGGCCCAGTCCACGACGGATTCGGTCTCCGGGCGCGGGACGAAGACGCCCGGGCCGACCTGGAGCTCCAGGTAGCGGAAGAAGGCGCGCCCGGTGATGTGCTGGAGCGGCTCGCGCGCCTCGCGGCGGGCGACGGTCTCCCAGTAGCGGGCGTCGAAGTCGACGTCCTTGACCGTGTGCAGTTCCCCCCGCTTGACGCCGTGGACGTAGGCCGCGAGCTCCTCCGCGTCGAAGCGCGGCGAGGGTACGCCTGCGGCGGCCAGCCGCTGCGTGGCCTGGGCCACCTCGGCAAGCAGCAGACTGCGGGGGCCCGGGGGTCGCCCCCCAGATTGTGGCTGCACGCTGGTCCTCCGGACTGCTGTCGTACGGGCGGGACGGACGGAAGGGGTACCGCGCCGCCGCTACTGCGCGGCGGCGAGCTTGGCGGCGGAGTCGGTGTCGACGCAGGCCTGGATGACGGAGTCGAGGTCGCCGTCGAGCACCTGGTCCAAGTTGTACGCCTTGAACCCGGTCCGGTGGTCCGAAATGCGGTTTTCCGGGAAGTTGTAGGTGCGGATCTTCTCGGAGCGGTCCACGGTGCGCACCTGGCTGCGGCGCACGTCGGAGGCTTCCTGCTCGGCGGCTTCCTGGGCGGCGGCCAGGAGGCGCGAGCGCAGGATGCGCATGGCCTGCTCCTTGTTCTGGAGCTGGCTCTTCTCGTTCTGGCAGGACGCCACGACACCGGTCGGCACGTGCGTGATGCGCACGGCGGAGTCGGTGGTGTTGACGGACTGGCCGCCGGGGCCGGAGGAGCGGTACACGTCGATCCGGAGGTCGTTCATGTTGATCTCGACCTCGACCTCCTCGGCCTCCGGGGTGACGAGCACGCCGGCGGCGGAGGTGTGGATGCGGCCCTGCGACTCGGTGGCCGGCACGCGCTGGACGCGGTGCACGCCGCCCTCGTACTTCAGGCGGGCCCAGACGCCCTGGCCGGGCTCGGTCGCGCCGTTGCCGCCCTTGGTGCGCACGGAGACCTGGACGTCCTTGTAGCCGCCCAGCTCGGACTCGGTGGCGTCGATGATCTCGGTCTTCCAGCCGACGCGCTCGGCGTAGCGCAGGTACATGCGCAGCAGGTCGCCGGCGAAGAGGGCCGACTCGTCGCCGCCCGCTCCCGCCTTGACCTCCAGGAGCACGTCCTTGTCGTCGCTGGGGTCGCGCGGGACGAGCAGGAGGCGGAGCTTTTCGGTCAGCTCGACGCGCTCGGCGCTCAGTTCCTTGACCTCGGCCGCGAAGTCGGGATCGTCGGCCGCGTACTCCTTGGCCGTCTCGATGTCCTCCGCCGTCTGCTTCCACGCCCGGTAGGTCGCGACGATCGGGGTCAGCTCCGCGTAGCGCTTGTTGAGCTTGCGCGCGTTGGCCTGATCGGAGTGGACCGACGGGTCGGCGAGCTTCTTCTCAAGATCGGCGTGCTCGCCGATCAGGTCCTCGACCGCCTCGAACATCGGGGGCTCCTGGGGTGAAAAGTACGAACGGGCTGCGGAAGGGCTGGGCACCGCGGACGGGCCAGGACGACAAAGGCGCCGGTCCGGCCGCCCCCGAGTGGACCGGGGGTGGCCGTGGACCGGCGCCGTGGGCTCGCTACTTCGAGCCGGCAGCCTTGCCGAAGCGGGCCTCGAAGCGGGCCACGCGGCCACCGGTGTCGAGGATCTTCTGCTTGCCCGTGTAGAACGGGTGGCACTCGGAGCAGACCTCGGCGCGGATGGAGCCTTCGGCCAGAGTGCTACGGGTGGTGAACGACGCGCCACAGGTGCAGCTGACCTGGGTCTCGACGTACTGGGGGTGGATGTCGCTCTTCAAGGTGTCTCCTAGATCGGGAGGGCGCCGGGTCGCAGGGGCCGAATTGCGCGCTGCGTGAACCGGGGCCGACGGACCAGTCTGCCAGGACCGGGCCGCCTGTCAAAATTCAGGACGTGAGCCATAACGGACGGGGGGCGCCGGGTATTCCTACTGGACGATCGAGCCCGCGCCGCTGCGGTCATTGGCCGAGTTCTGGGTGGCTTCGGCGGGTATCGGCTGGTCGCCGCGCAGGGCGTCCCAGACCATCTTGGACTCCGCCTCCAGCGGGACGACGCGGTCCTTGTCCTTGGGGTAGTCCATCACCGGCAGCGTGACCATGTGCATGCTCTCGGCGCCGAGGCCCTGGAGGCCGGCCGCGAAGCCCATGAGGGACTTGACGTCGCCGAGGCCCTTGTCGGTGGTGATCGCCTTGGTGGCGGTGTCCGCGACGGACAGCAGCCGCTTGGGGTTGTCGAACACCCCGATGCTCTTGACCTGCTTGATCAGTGCCTTGATGAAGGCCTGCTGGAGCTGTATTCGGCCGAGGTCGCTGCCGACGCCGACGCTCTTGCGGGTGCGGACCAGCCCGAGGGACTGCTCGCCGTTGAGCTTGTGCGTGCCGGCCGGGAGGTCGAGGTGGCTGCCCTTGTCGTCCTTGATCGGCTTGGTGGTGGTCAGCGGGACGCCGCCCAGGCTGTCGACGATCTTCTTGAAGCCGGTGAAGTCGACCTCGATGTAGTGGTCCATGCGGATCCCCGAGATCTTCTCGACGGTCTTGACCGCGCAGGTGGCCCCGCCGACCGTGTAGGCCTCGTTGAACTGCTCGAAGGCGGCCTTGGCGGTCTTGCCGCCGCTCGTGGTGCAGGCCGGCCGGTTGATCATCGTGTCGCGCGGGATCGAGACGATGCTGGCCTGCTTGTGGCCTTCGTAGAGGTGGACGACCATCGCGGTGTCGGAGCGCGCGGAACCGCCGTCGTCGGCGCCGTACTGGGCGTTGTCGCCGCCGCGCGAGTCGGAGCCGAGGACGAGGATGTCCATCGAGCCGTTGTCCACGTTCTGCGGGCGGTCCTTGCCGAGCGCCGCGTCGATGTCCACGCTCTTCAGGTTGCTGTTGTACTTCACGTAGAAGTACCCGAAGCCGGCCCCACCCAGCAGGACCACCCCCGCCGCGGTCCAGGCGGTGAGGGTCAGGGCCTTGCGGCGCTTCGTCGTCGGCTTGCGGCGGCTGCGCTTGGCGGCGGCACGGCGGCCGCGGCCCCTGCTGTCCTGGCTCATGCTCTCCTCAGTCCTGGTGTACCGGCGACCCGGTCCGGACGCCTCCCCCGACGCCTGGTGTCCTCTGGTTCAGACGGTGGAGCGGATCCCAGGGTTCCATGCCGAATGTGACCGTTCGGTGATCAAAGGCCGCCCGGTGTCCTCGCCCGGCGCCGCCGCGGGCCCGTCCCACCTGGGATTTCACCGGCGCGCGCGGGACGTCCGCAGCGCGAACGGTGTGGTGAAGGACACCGGGGAACGAGAACCGCCCCCGCCGGTGAACCGGCGGGGGCGGCTTCGTCACGGCCCGTGACGGCGCGGAGATCAGTCGTCGTTCTTGCCCGACGGCGTGGTCTTCGCGATCTGCATCAGGAACTCGGCGTTCGACTTGGTCTGCTTCATCTTGTCGAGCAGCAGCTCGATCGCCTGCTGCGAGTCGAGCGCGTGCAGCACCCGGCGCAGCTTCCAGACGATCGCGAGTTCCTCGCTGTTGAGGAGGATCTCCTCCTTGCGGGTGCCCGAGGGGTCGACGTCGACGGCCGGGAAGATCCGCTTGTCCGCGAGCTTGCGGTCGAGCTTGAGCTCCATGTTGCCGGTGCCCTTGAACTCCTCGAAGATCACCTCGTCCATGCGCGAGCCGGTGTCGACCAGCGCGGTGGCCAGGATGGTCAGCGAGCCGCCGTCCTCGATGTTGCGCGCGGCACCGAAGAAGCGCTTCGGCGGGTACAGCGCGGTCGAGTCGACACCACCGGACAGGATGCGGCCGGAGGCCGGGGCGGCGAGGTTGTACGCGCGTCCCAGACGGGTGATCGAGTCCAGCAGGACGACCACGTCGTGACCCAGCTCGACGAGGCGCTTGGCGCGCTCGATGGCCAGCTCGGCGACGGTGGTGTGGTCCTCGGCCGGGCGGTCGAAGGTCGAGGAGATGACCTCGCCCTTGACCGACCGCTGCATGTCGGTGACCTCTTCCGGACGCTCGTCGACCAGGACGACCATCAGGTGGCACTCGGGGTTGTTCGTGGTGATCGCGTTGGCGATCGCCTGCATGATCATGGTCTTGCCGGTCTTCGGCGGGGCCACGATCAGGCCTCGCTGGCCCTTGCCGATCGGCGACACGAGGTCGATGATGCGGGTCGTCAGCACGCCCGGGTCGGTCTCCAGACGGAGCCGGTCCTGGGGGTACAGCGGGGTCAGCTTCTGGAACTCGGGGCGGCCGCGGCCCGATTCGGGCGCCATGCCGTTGCACGAGTCGAGGCGCACGAGCGCGTTGAACTTCTCGCGGCGCTCGCCGTCCTTGGGCTGGCGCACGGCGCCGGTGACGTGGTCGCCCTTGCGCAGGCCGCTCTTGCGGACCTGGGCGAGGGAGACGTAGACGTCGTTCGGGCCGGGCAGGTAGCCCGAGGTCCGGATGAACGCGTAGTTGTCGAGGATGTCGAGGATGCCCGCGACGGGGATCAGCACGTCGTCGTCGGCGACCTGCGGCTCGTTCGGGGTGAACTCGTCGCGCCCGCGACGGCCACGGCGGTCGCGGTAGCGGCCGCGGCGGCCGCGGCGGCCGTCCTCGTCGAAGTCGTCCTGCGGACCGTTGTCCTGCTGGCGGTCCTGACGGCCCTGGCCCTGGCCGCCCTGCTGCTGGCCCTGACCCTGGCCGCGGCCCTGGCGGCCGCCCTGACGGTCCTGGCGGTCGGCGCGGTCGGCGCCGCCCTGCTGCTGGCCCTGGCCGCCACCCTGCTGCTGCCCCTGCCCCTGGCCCTGACCCTGCTGGCCCTGGCCCTGGTCGTCGGCCTTGCCGCGGTCGCGGCGGCCCTGGCGCTCCGTACGGTCGCCCCGCTCGGCGCGGTCGCCGCGGTCGCGGCGGTCCCGGCGGGTACGGCCCTCGGCGGCGTCCTGGCCGGCGACGGCGGTGGCCGCCTCGGCCTTGGCCTCGGGCTGCGCGGTGACGGCGGCGGCCGCCGTCTCCGGCTTGGTCTCGACCTGCACGGCGGCGGGGGCCGAGGACTCCGGGCTGCCGGAGGGGGCCGTGGCACGGCGGCGGCGGCGCTCGCCGACCGGCTGGTCGTCGGCCTCGCTCGCGCGGGAGGGGCCCCCCGCCGGCTGGCCGGGAATGTCGATCTGGGCCTGCACGGCCGGCTTCTCGGCGGGCGCCGCGGCGGCGGTCTCGCCGGTGCGGGCCTTGCTGGTGGCACGGCGCTTCGGCTTTGCCTCGGCGGCGTCGGCGGGGGCGGAAGCCGCGGCCTTGGCGGTGGAGGCACCACCGGCCTGCGTCTCCTTGATGACCTCGATCAGCTGGCTCTTGCGCATCCGCGCGGTGCCCCTGATGCCGAGGCCCGACGCGACCTGCTGCAGCTCGGCCAGAACCATGCCCTCGAGGCCGGTGCCGGAGCGGCGACGCTTGGGTGCGGCGCCCGCGGCGGTGGCACTGGTGTCGACACTGGTGTCGGCAGCGCCCATCAGATCGGTGGTGTCGCTCACGAAGGGTCCTTCCCTGGAGCGGACGTCGGCCTGTCTGGCTCGGCGACCGGTTGTGCTGTCCGACCGCGGTCCTAGGTGTGGACCGTGCCGGGGCGGTGGTCCGCCGGCAGAGATACCGCGGCGGAGGGAAACGTGCATGGGTTCCGGCGAGAGCCCCCGAGCTGGAAGCGTGGGAAAATCACGCCGATTCCGGAGCGTGCTCGAAACTGCTTGGCAGTGATCAAAGCAGTTGGGGAGGCTCCCGGAAGAAAGGTGGTCCCTGATGGGGACACTGAGCACCGAGCCATGGCGGCTTCGGATGCGCACTTGAGACTAACACTACCGGATCCAACAGACATTCCCCCTCTCAGTAACCGGCCTCGCGCCCGTCCGGGGGCGGCCTGCCCGGCCGCCCCGTCCCCCTGGCGGCCGTGTGCTAGCCGCCCTGGCTGCCCAGCGGAAGGACGCTCGCGCCCCCGGCGTCGAGCGCCAGCCGGTTGGCCGCCCACCCTTCGCCCGCGAGCTGCGCGACCTTGTCGGCCGCGTCGTTGTCGGCCAGCGCGAGGACCGTGGGTCCGGCGCCGGAGATGACCGCGGGGATCCCGTCCGCCCGCAGCCTGTTGACGAGCGCCACGCTCTCGGGCATCGCCGGGGAGCGGTACTCCTGGTGGAGCCGGTCCTCGGTGGCGGGGAGCAGCAACTCGGGACGCCTGGTCAGGGCTTCGACGAGCAGGGCCGCGCGGCCGGCGTTGGCGGCGGCGTCCACGTGCGGGACCGAGCGCGGCAGCAGGCCGCGGGCGGTTTCCGTCAGGACCGGCTTGGAGGGGACGAAGACCACCGGAACGATGGAATCGGCGGGCTCCATACGGATGGCCTTGGCGCTGCCGCCGTCCATCCAGGCCAGGGTGAAGCCGCCGAGCAGGCAGGCGGCGACGTTGTCGGGGTGGCCCTCGATCTCGGTGGCGAGTTCCAGCAGGGCGGTGTCGTCGAGGCGCGCCTCGCCGCCTATGGTCACGGCGCGCGCGGCGACGATCCCGGCGCAGATGGCGGCGGAGGAGGAGCCGAGGCCGCGGCCGTGCGGGATGCGGTTGGCGCACACGACCTCCAGGCCGCGCGGCTGCCCGCCGAGCAGGTCGAAGGCGGTGCGCATGGACCGTACGAGCAGGTGGCTCTCGTCGCGGGGCAGGTTGTCGGCGCCCTCGCCGGCGATGTCGACGTTCAGGCCGGAGTCGGCGACGCGGACGACCACGTCGTCATAGAGCCCCAGGGACAGCCCGAAGGCGTCGAAGCCCGGGCCGAGGTTGGCGCTGCTGGCGGGAACGCGCACCCGTACGGCGGCGGCGCGGAATGCTGGACCGGCCACGCTCGATGACACTCCTTGTGACTGTGCGAGATCTTTGCCGTGGATCTTCAGCTGTGAATCTTCGCTGTGAATGTACTGGAGAACGTACGACACCCGAAGGCCCCCGGGGCAGCACCGCGTCATATGCGCGGTGGCGGATGTCAGTACAGCGTATCGAAGGAAGGTTCTTCTCCGACATAGGGCGCACGGGAGGCGCACGATGCGTGTCGCGGTGTTCCCTCGCGCTTTTGTGGCCGTACGGGCCGAGTTGCCGGATTCCGGAAGGCTCCGAGGAGCCCTTCCGGAATCCGGCGGCGGGGCGGCGGGTGCCGGGCGGCCGTGCCGCACCGGCCGGATCGCGCCGGTGTCCGTCAGGTCGGACGGCCGGGCGCGAGCGCCGGGCGCGCGGTCAGACCAGGCCGAGGCGTGCGGCGGCGGCCTCGGCGTCCACCGGGACCGTGACGGGCTGCGGGGCGCCCGCGACCGCCCAGTCGGGGTCCTTGAGGCCGTTGCCGGTGACCGTGCACACGATCTTCTGGCCCGGGTCGACCAGCCCCAGCTCGGCGGCCTTGAGCAGACCGGCGACGGACGCGGCCGAGGCGGGCTCGACGAACACGCCCTCCTGTGCGGCCAACAGCCGGTACGCGGCGAGGATCTGGCGGTCCGTCACCTCGTCGATGAAGCCGCCCGACTCCTCGCGGGCCGCCAGGGCGTACTCCCAGGAGGCCGGGTTGCCGATGCGGATCGCGGTGGCGATCGTGTGCGGCTCCTTGACGACCTCGCCGCGAACGATGGGCGCGGAGCCGGAGGCCTGGAAGCCCCAGACGCGGGGGGTGCGGGAGGCGAGGCCGTCGGCCTTGTACTCCTTGAACCCCTTCCAGTACGCGGTGATGTTGCCCGCGTTGCCGACCGGGAGGACGTGGATGTCGGGCGCGTCGCCGAGCGCGTCGACGATCTCGAACGCGGCCGTCTTCTGGCCCTCGATGCGGACCGGGTTGACGGAATTGACCAGCGCGACCGGGTAGTTGTCGGCCAGCGCGCGGGCCAGGTCCAGGCAGTCGTCGAAGTTGCCGTCGACCTGGAGGATCTTGGCGCCGTGGATGAGCGCCTGGCCCATCTTGCCGAGCGCGATCTTGCCCTGCGGCACGAGGACGGCGCACACCATGCCCGCGCGCACCGCGTAGGCGGCGGCGGAGGCGGAGGTGTTGCCGGTGGAGGCGCAGATGACCGCCTTCGCGCCCTCCTCCTTGGCCCGGGTGATCGCCATGGTCATGCCGCGGTCCTTGAAGGACCCGGTGGGGTTCGCACCCTCGACCTTGAGGTGGACTTCACAGCCGGTGCGCTCGGAGAGCACCTGCGCGGGGACGAGGGGCGTACCGCCTTCGCGGAGCGTGACCACCGGGGTGTTCGCCGTCACCGGAAGCCGGTGCCGGTACTCCTCGATGATGCCGCGCCACTGGTGGGTGCCGTTGTCGGTCATGGGTCCCTTACTCCCCTTCAACACGCATGATGCTGGCGACACCGCGGACGGTGTCCAGCTTCCGCAGTGCCTCGACGGTCCCGGAGAGGGCGGCGTCGGGCGCGCGGTGGGTGACGACGACGAGGGAGGCTTCATTGCCGACCCCGTCGGGGCGTCCTTGCTGCCTAACGGTATCGATGGAGACACCGTGTTCCGCGAACGTGGTCGCCACCTGGGCGAGCACGCCCGGCTTGTCGGCCACGTC
The DNA here is from genome assembly GCF_040611795.1 of Streptomyces sp. NPDC006529. NCBI lineage: Bacteria > Bacillati > Actinomycetota > Actinomycetes > Kitasatosporales > Streptomycetaceae > Streptomyces > Streptomyces sp. NPDC006529. Next base: position 106,873 of record NZ_JBEXPB010000012.1, read on the forward strand.
CAGGCTGATGTGGTAGCGGGTGACGACGTCGCCCATGGGGCTGACCGGCAGCCGCGTGTACGCCGACTCGCCCGGCCCCGTCACCTCGGCGAGCTTGTTGCGGCAGACGGCCACCAGGTCGCCGAGGACCGCCGAGGCGGTCGGCGCGCCGCCCGCGCCCGGACCGTAGAACATCAGCCGGCCGGCGGCCTCGGCCTCGACGAAGACGGCGTTGTACGCCTCCCGGACCGAGGCGAGGGGGTGGCTGAGCGGGATCATCGCCGGGTGGACGCGGGCGGTGACCGAGCGGCCGTCGGCGGCGCGCTCCAGGATCGCCAGCAGCTTGATGGTGCAGCCCATCCGCTTGGCGGAGGCGAAGTCCGCGGAGCTGACCTCGGTCATGCCCTCGCGGTAGACGTCGTCGAGGTGCACCCGGGTGTGGAAGGCGATGCCGGCCAGGATCGCGGCCTTGGCGGCGGCGTCGTAGCCCTCGACATCGGCGGTCGGGTCGGCTTCGGCGTACCCGAGGGCGGTGGCCTCGTCGAGCGCCTCCTGGTAGCCGGCGCCGGTGGAGTCCATCTTGTCGAGGATGAAGTTCGTGGTGCCGTTGACGATGCCCATGACGCGGTTGATCTTGTCGCCGGCGAGGGACTCGCGCATCGGGCGGACCAGCGGGATGGCGCCGGCCACGGCGGCCTCGTAGTAGAGGTCGCGGCCGTGCTGCTCGGCGGCCGCGTGCAGGGCGGCGCCGTCCTGGGCGAGCAGGGCCTTGTTCGCCGACACCACGGAGATGCCGTTCTCGAAGGCGGTGGTGATCAGGGTCCGGGCGGGCTCGATGCCCCCGATGACCTCGATGGCGACGTCGATGTCACCCCGTTTGAGCAGGGCGGTGGCGTCGGTGGTGATGAGCGCGGGGTCGATCCCCTCGCGGACCTTGGAGGGCCGCCGCACGGCGACGCCGGCCAGCTCGACGGGCGCGCCGATCCTCGCCGCCAGGTCGTCGGCGTGCGTCGTCATGATGCGCGCCACCTCTGAGCCGACCACTCCACAGCCCAGCAGCGCCACCTTCAGCGGACGCGTACGCATCATGTAGACCCAAACCTTTCGATCCACGGATCGATCAGGCTTCGATCCGTCCATCAGCCCCCGCTGCGCGGTCTTGCGCACCAGGTGGGAACAAGTCTCACTCAATGGACAGAACTTTCCATCCTTCGTCCATTGAGTGAGACGGTAATTTCATTATCCGACGTCGATGCGCAGGAGATCTTCCTCCGTGTCGCGCCGGACGATCACACGGGCCGCTCCGTCGCGCACGGCGACCACCGGCGGACGCAGCGCGTGGTTGTAGTTGCTCGACATCGAGCGGCAGTACGCGCCGGTGGCGGGCACCGCGATCAGGTCGCCCGGCGCCAGGTCGGCGGGCAGGAAGGCGTCGCGCACCACGATGTCACCGCTCTCGCAGTGCTTGCCCACGACGCGGCAGAGCATCGGCTCGGCGTCCGAGGCGCGCGAGACCAGCGCCACGCTGTATTCGGCGTCGTAGAGGGAGGTGCGGATGTTGTCCGACATCCCGCCGTCGACGCTGACGTACGTCCGCAGCCCTTCCAGCGGCTTGATCGTGCCGACCTCGTAGAGCGTGAAGGCGGTCGGCCCGACGATCGCGCGGCCCGGCTCGACGGAGATCCGCGGCGCCCGCAGCCCGGCGCCCTCGCATTCGCGCGCGACGATCTCGGTGAGCGACTTGGCGATCTCGTGCGGCTCACGCGGGTCATCGGTGTCGGTGTAGGCGATGCCGAGGCCGCCACCGAGGTCGATCTCGGGCAGCTCGACGCCGTGCTCGTCGCGCACATCGGCCAGCAGCCGCACCACGCGCTTGGCGGACACCTCGAAGCCGGCCATGTCGAAGATCTGCGAGCCGATGTGGGAGTGGATCCCGATCAGTTCGAGGCTGTCGTGGCCGAGCACGCGGCGCACGGCCTCGGCGGCCAGCCCGTCGGCGACCGCGATGCCGAACTTCTGGTCCTCGTGGGCGGTGGCGATGAACTCGTGCGTGTGCGCCTCGACGCCGACGGTCACGCGGATCTGCACGCGCTGGCGGACCCCCAGCTCGGCGGCGACGTGCGCCACCCGGGCGATCTCCTGGAAGGAGTCGAGGACGATCCGCCCGACGCCCGCGGCGACGGCCCGCCGGATCTCGGGGACGGACTTGTTGTTGCCGTGGTAGGCGATGCGCTCGGCGGGCATCTCGGCGGCGAGGGCGGTGGCCAGCTCGCCCCCGGAGCACACGTCGAGGTTGAGCCCCTCTTCCCTCAGCCAGCGCACGACGGCCTTGGAGAGGAAGGCCTTGCCCGCGTAGAAGACGTCGGCGTCCGGCCCGAAGGCGTGCGCCCAGGCGCGGCAGCGGGCCCGGAAGTCCTCCTCGTCGAGGAAGTAGGCGGGGGTCCCGAACTCCTCTGCGAGCCGGGTCACCTCGATCCCGCCGACGCTGACCACTCCGTCACCGGCGCGGGTGACGGTCCGGGACCACACCTTCTCGGGGAGCAGGTTGAGGTCGGCGGCCGGCGGGGCGTAGTGGCCTTCCGGCAGGACGTCGGCGTGACGGGGACCGGCGGGGTGTGCGGAGCGGCTCATGACGCTTCTCTTTCTCCTCTAAACCACTTCAGGAATGTCGACACCGAGCAGGGTCAGGCCACCGGCCAGCACCGTCCCGGCGGCATCGGCGAGCGCCAGCCGGGAGCGATGGGCGGCCGAGGGTTTCTCGTCCCCTCGGGGCAGTACGTCGTACTGGAAGTCGAGCAGGGCGTCGGCGAGCGCGACGAGGTGCCGGGCGAGCCGCTCGGGCGCCCGGTGGTGCGCGGCGGCTTCGAGCACGAGGGGGTACTCGCGGAGCGCGTCGAGCAGGGGCTTGGTGGTGGGGGTGCGGGCGGGGGTGGCGCCGGCCGGGGTCGGGTCGTCCGTCGCCGGGTAGTCCGTCGCCGGGTAGTCCGTCGCCGGGTCGTCCGTCGCCGGGGCGAACCCGAGCTGGGCGGCGTTGCGTACGAGCGCCCGGGCGCGCGCGACGGCGTACCGCACCCGGAAGAACTCGCTGGCCTCGCCCTGGACGAGCAGGACCGGGCCGAAGTGCGGCGGCTGCGCGGGGTCGGTGGCGAGCATGCCCCAGCGCGAGGCGTCGGCGCCGTAGCGGCGTACGACGTCCCCGTCGGCCCGCGCCACGGGCGCGACGCGCAGCAACCGGGCGTCATCCGGCACGCCCTGGCTCCGCAGCAGCCGCCCGACGGCCTCGCGCACGGCGCGGGTACGGAGGTCCTGGTCGGCGGCGGCGTCCGTACCGGGGCGATCGACTGGGGCGGGGAGGTCGGCGGAGTCGGCGAAGCCGTACGCGGCCCCCCGGGCCCGCACCAGCCGCACGACCTCACGAGCACCGGCACCGGCACCGGCAGCGCCGTCGCCATCGCCGTCTCCATCATCACTGAGACTGAAATTGAGGAAGCCGGGGCCGGTGATCTCCACGTGCCGGATTCCGGCCACCCGGCCGAGCCGCCGGGCCAGCAGATCGGCCACCTCGGCGGGACGGCGTCCGCTCGCCTTGGCCAGCTGGAGGGCGACGGGGGTGGCGTACTCCCCCACTCCCCCGGGCCGGGTCCGCTCGACGACGACCCGCTCGGGCACGACGGCCCCTGCGCCGAGCTCCCCGCCCTCGACGGCGCAGCGCACGGCGCGCACGACGGTACGGGAGAGGTCAGCGGGGGTCACGGGACCCACACTAGGGGAGAAGGTCCCCCCTGACGCGAACCGGTTTCGCCATGTGAACTCCCCGCCCGCCGGTCCCCCCGCGCTTGCGCTCGATCAGCCGCCGCACGACCCGCACCAGCTCGGTCGGCTCGAAGGGCTTGGCGAGGAACGCGTCCACCTGGGCGAGGGTCCCGGACTCCACCTCGTACTGCGTACACGCACTGACGATCACGACGGGCACCAGCCGCGTCCGCGGATCGGCGCGCAACCGCGCGACGGTCCCGAACCCGTCGAGCCGCGGCATGACGACGTCCAGGGTGATCACGTCGGGACAGACCCGGTGCACGACGTCCAGGCACTCGGCACCATCGTTCGCGGTCACGACCTCGAAGCCCTCCAGCTCGAGATTGACCTTGATCAGCTGCCGGATGACCTTGTTGTCGTCGACAACAAGCACCCGGCCCGAGGCGCCTGACACAACTCGAGAGTAGGTCGCCCTAAGCCCCCGCGTCCGGGTTTTTGCCACTTCCACCCCCTCCGGGCGACCCACCCCTCCGGACCCCGCAAACGCGTTCCTGATCACCCCGCGGAAGCTGGTAGTGTTCAACCCGTCGCCGCACAGCGGATGACACGCCCCCGTAGCTCAGGGGATAGAGCAACGGCCTCCGGAGCCGTGTGCGCAGGTTCGAATCCTGCCGGGGGCACTCCAGCTGGTGGTGTGCAAGTGTCGCTGACCAGCTGAAGTGCCGAGCATGAAGACCTGGACCCAGTCCCACTGAGTCCAGGTCTTTGTCGTTGTTACGCACTGATCGCGATAGACCTGCGATAGACCGGCCTCAGGCGCGGCAGGGGCTGTCACTGCACCCGCGCCCCGCTTGATCACCCAAACACCCTGACGACACACGGTCGCCGACCCTACGATGTGGCCCTCCTAGAACAGGGAGTGGATCCATGTCCGTGTTACAACTGGCGGCCGGCCAGGGACTTTCGGACCTGCAACAGAAGTTCGTAGTCGCCCTGGTAAGCGCCATCATCGGTGCCAGCGCGACGCTCCTCGTCCACATGCTCAAGGCCCGAGCGGAGCCACGCAAAAGAATCTCCTGGGACTCCAGCTTCGATCCGGGTTTTGCTGCCATCGACGACCCTGAGATCCAAGAGAAGCTGAACGTCACATATGACGACGTGGACGTAAAAAATATCTTCTCAATCAAGTATAGGGTCTCAAACACGGGAAACCGTGCCATCAAAGATCAGCGGTTCCGTTTCAAGTTTGCCGACGGAACGCAAGTACTTGAAACATACATGTCCCCAACTCCCGAACCGGAGTTGAAAGTTGAACTCGAACGCAACTCCAACCCCCAGGAAGTAATCTACAAAGTTGGGCACCTGGAGCGTGATCAGAACGTCCACTTTAGGTTCGTAGTAGCTGGCGATACTGCGGATCAATGGAAAGCGGTGCCATCGAATGAAGAAGGGGACGTAGAGGTAGAAAAGAAGGGTGTCGCACAAAGGAAGGAAGACCGGATGCACATCGGCCCCTTCACAATGTCCCTCTTCCTCTTCCTGACCGTACCCTATTCAATCACCTCATCCATGATCCCTGATGGGATTGCCGAGGCTCTTGCAACAATCACACGCTTCACATTTCTGGGCTATATGCTCTTCCACCTCGCCCCTGTAGCGCGAACACTCCGAGATCTCTTTAGCAAGAGCGAAGCCGCTCGACCTGGAGGTGACTATAACTCCGTAGCGCACAGGGGAGGGACCATCGTAGTTGTCGGTGACGGCGGCTACATCAAAGGCAATGTCGGCGTCCAGCCGCCGGACGAAGAAGACTGAGACATAGGCCAGCCTCTATGGCTAACATGCTCCGCCTGCGTCAACTACCAGCAGCAAGGCTCAGTCGAGTGGCCAGTCGAGTTCCTGCTCGATCTTCTTGTTCATGACCGCCTCCTGACCGTAAATGCATCCCTCGTACACGCGATGAATCACCTCGGGCGAGTTGCCAACCCGGCGGGCGACCTCAGCCACGGGCACCCCAGCGTTCAGCCAGGTCGTAATGCAGGTGTGTCGCAGGTCGTAGGGCCGTCCGCCGAGGATGGATGCTTCAAGGTCCGGTGGCAGCGCGTAGGCCCGGGCGTCCTTCCAGACCCGCCAGTACGTACTGCTACCGACGAGACCGAGCCGCTCGTTTGTGAAGAGCCGGCCGTCCTTGGCCGTGCCGAACTCCTTAAGATGGGCACGGAGCATGGTGACCAGCGGCGGCGGGATCGGAACCGGCCGGTCATCCTTGGCCTCCCTGGACTTCAGCCCTCGCTTGTCGTGTCGCTCCCCGCTGTCCGTCCACTGCTTGCCGGACACGGGATGGGTGTCCCGGAGGGTGAGCGTCCCCCATCCTTTCTCGGGTAGGTAGCAGTCCGACTTCCTCAGCCCCACCGCCTCGCTCGGGCGGAGCGCTGCGAAGTACATCACCGCGTAAAAGGCCACCAGACGGCGCCCCTTCTTGCGGTCCCACGTCCCGACGTATGACACCGCGGCGAGCAACTGAGCGGCTTGGGTCTTGTTCACGAGAACGCGCGGGTCGACACGATCCGATGAAGAGGTCTTTACCCTCTTAAGCCCGGCGAGAGGATTCTCGGCCAGGAGATTGCGCTCAATCGCGTATTCCACCGCAGTGTTCAGAGCTCGGCGCCTGCGGCGGGACGTCTCCCCCGCCGCAGGCGTACCGTCCAGCTTGAACGAAAGCCGGTACTGGATGTCTCGCAGAATCTTCGGCTCTTCCAACGCGGAAACGAGAAGCGACTTCTTCGAAAGCCACTGATGGACATTTTCGAGTTCGGCCGGCGGCGCCAACTCAGCGTTCGCCGGGACAACGGCCCAGCGCAGAGCGAGGCGCAGCTCCCCCACCTCGGGCATCTGCTTGTCTTGCTCCACCATGGCCAGGGTCACCGCGGCGAGACCATCGGCGATGCCCTCGCGTGTCTTGGCAGCAGCCGTAGGCCAGCGCATAGCCATGTACTCACGGCAGAACGTGAACCAGGAAAGCTCCTCGCGGGCATCGGCGGGCTCTGCAGCCTGCGCGGCGGCGCGGACTTCGGACTCAGGCAGGCCGTCCTTGATGCGGAACGCCTCGCCGCGCTTCATGGCCAACCACAATTCGGACCGACGGCTCCCCGCAAGCGCCACGGTGGCGAAGGTCTTACTGCTGACCTTGCCCCCGACGATCCAGCGGAGCTGATACGGACGGGTCTTACTCTGCGCCTTGGTCACGTTCCACAGGCGGACGTCGAGGGAAAACCCTTCCGGGTCCAAGCCATTGATCTCCTCAGGCCTGGAATCAGCGTCGTTCGTCACGCGGTCTCCTCCCGCATCTCAAGCCAACGGACCAGCTCGGAACGGCGAATGCGCACGGAACCATTCGGGAGCTTGATTGCCTTGGGGCCCTTCTTGCACTGCCGCCAGCGATAGAACGTGGCTCGTGGAACACCGATCTCTTCGACCACCTGCGGGATGGTCAGCATTTCGTCGCGGGGCTTGGCCACGGCGAGACTCCTTCGGGGAGGTATGAGTTGGGGAGCAAGAACACCGGGACCGCTGACACAACTGACAGAACCTGGGCAAAATCGCGTTGACCTGCGAGTTCAGGGCTAGGAGCCGCTCTGACAGAACTCGCGGAAACTCCGACAGAACCTCCCGCGGTGGGTTCTGTCGCGGCCGACGCGTGGGTTCTGTCGGAGTTTCCGGAGGTTCTGTCACGGTGACCGTGGGGCCCGTTCATGCAGGTCAGCGGGCTACATCGAGGGTTCTGTCTGTTGTGGCGGTCCGGCGGGGGTTGTGTCAGGCGCCGCGGGTGAGGCGGGGGTGTGCGTCGTACTTCGGGGAGGGCGGCCGGCCGCCGCGGCCGGTGCGCGGGGGTGAGGGCTGCTGGCGGATCCAGCCGTGTTCCTCCAGGAGGGCCAGGGCCGGGTCGAGATCGGCCATGGCGGGGAAGTCACCGCGGGAGAGCTGGCGGAACAGGTCCCGCTTGGTGAAGCCGTCCATCCGCGAGTCCCGGACGCGGGCGAGGACCTGGTGGGCGGCTTCCTGGGCCGGTGCGGCGCCCATGGCGTCGAAGACGTGCTGGGCGTGAGCGGTGAAGTAGTCCCCGAGGCGGGTGGCGTCGGCCAGGGTGGCGGCCTCAATGGGGCGGGTCCACCCGCTGTCAGGGTGGGCGGCCAGGTGGAGCAGCCCGGCAATCCGAGCGACGGCGCCGTCGCGCTTGCTGGCCCACTTCACGACGTCCGCGAGTGAACCACCCTTCCCGATCCGGGATTCGGTGACCTTCTGGTAGGCGAGCATGACCGCGTCGGCCTCGGGAGTGAGGGTGAGCACTGCCGGATCGGTCCAGCCGTTCAGAGCCATGGCCAGCCCGCCGAGCTGCCGGGCATAGGTGTCGGCCACGTCGTCCGGGATCAGCTCCGGCGTAAGGTTCCGCCGGCCGACCAGCGATTCGGGCTGCGCGTACAAGAACCGGGCCAGCAGCCCGCGGCCGTCGGCCCCCTTGATCTGCCCGATGGACTCCAGCACTTCGGGCTGAACGGCGAGGCCCATCGTGACGGCGGGGTGCTCGACGTGCTGGGCTTCGCGGCCCTGCCGGTTGACGCGGACCATGTCCCCGGCGTGGCCCTTGAGGAAGATCTCCATGTTGGGTGCTCCGCTGTAGCGGCCCGAGATGATTTCGAAGATCCCGCCCTCCGGGGACAGGACGGAGATCCGGCCTTCCTGCTCGGTGAGCAGCGTGGCCAGGTTCTCGGGGGTCACATCGTCCGCGACGAGTTGAGGCTTGCAGGGAACCTTGATTTCCTCGGCGGCCTGGGCCAGGGAGACAGCCTCGGCAATGAGCTGGTCACGCATCCCCGGCTCGGCGTTCGCGGCTTTGGCCGCTGCTTTGTCGGCGGCGGCCTTGGCCAGGCGCGCGGTGGTCTCAGCCTCGGCGCGGGCCGGGCCGGAGAGTTCCACGAGGACCTTCTCCACCGCCATGAGCGGCTCGGTCATCAGGGCGAATACGGCGCTCTTGCGGTTGCCGGGGTCCAGGGCGACGGCGGTGTAGAGGTTGACGGGCTCGCGCCACCGGCCGCGCACGCAGACGGTGGCCCGTCCGCCGGCAGCCGTGGCGATGACGGCCAGGGCCAGGCATCCGGCGAGGTCTGCGGGGGTCTGCGTCTCCTCGGCGACGGCAGCCACCATGGCGGACAGCCACGACGGGAGCGTGTCCACGGGGAAGGTGGGGAGGTCCCGGCGGCCGGTGAGCGGTACCGGTTCGTCCCAGACCGGTCCGGTCACCTCCTCGGCGTCGAGGGCGTCGAACCCGGCCCACAGTTCCGAACTGTCCATGGGCTGTGTGGTCATGCTGCGTCTCCCGTGGTGTGGAGCGTGCTGCGTTGGATGCCGTCGCGGATGCTGGCCGCAATGCGAGAGGGAGCGAGTCCCTTGGCCAGGGCCACTTCGGTGAGTGCGCTGGCAACCTCGTGTTCGGCGATCGTTCCGGCCACGATGAGCCGACCAAGCGCGTACGCGGCGTTGTAGAGCGTCGTGTTCTGGGCGCCGGTGGCGGCGGCCGCGACCTTGGCGACCTCGCCATTGAGCGCGGCGGTCGCGTAGCGGTCTGCCTTCCCGATCCGGGAGCGGAGAACGGCTACAGGGACGGGGGCGGGCGCGGGCGGCGTGGAGAGCAGGTCACCGAGCCACGTGGGGAGGGGGGCCGGGGGTGCGTCGTGAATGATCTCGTATGACCCAGTGCCCACCGTGCTGCCGGCCGCGACCACGTAACCACCCCAGGCTCGCGTGTCGACCTTCCAGCCCAGGCGCCCTGCGCTCCCACGCAGCTGCTTTTCGGCAGGGGCGGTGAAGTACAGGTGCTGTCCGCCACGGCGGGTGCGCACCGTGAACGTCTCGGTCGGCAGCCGCTCGCCTGCTCGCTCGCAGATCATGGCGAAGACGTCCAGGCCATCGGTGGCCCCGGCCCATTCGTAGGGAGCGGGTCCGTCATCGTCCTTGGGGATGTCGAGGTCTACGACGAGGAGTCCGGCGGGGCCGGTGGCGATGCCGACGTTGTAGCGGGCCGCCTGCCAGCAGGCGGTGATGTTCCCGGGATCGAGAGTGGCGCGCTGTTCGGGGGTGCGGTGGCCGTCCGCGCAGCGGCCCGTACGAGGGCAGTTGCGTTCGGGGTGCCCTGCGGGCCGCTTGTCTCCAGCCCGAAGGGGAAAGACGGGCCAGCCGCGTGCTGCGGCGGCCAAGGCAGCGTGTAGCAGCGCCGGGGCATGGGTTGGTGTCATGCTGGGGGTCTCCTGTTTCTGCGAAGGGACTGGGGAAGCCGGGGCGGTCGCGGTCTTGTGGTGAGAGGCGACCGCCCCGGGCACAGCTACAGGTCGGTGAGCGCGGCGGTGGGGATCTCGTAGACGTCGATGACGTCCTTGACCCCGTGCCAGCGGCCCGGGATGTGGTGGATGTAGACCACGTGCAGCGGGATCCCGTCGCGGCCGGTGAACGCGTAGACGTTGACCGCGTCCACGTTCTTCGGGCTCTTGCGGGCGCTGCGGATGTGGGACAGGGCCGCGATGACGCTGACGCGCTCGGGCCGGTAGCTGAGACCGTCGACCTGCGTGTGCATCGTGGGGTGCTGCGTGGTGCTCAGGGTGGGGCTGGAGCTCATGGCGATCTCTCTTCAGTGGTGGTGGAGCCAGAGGGCGTACTCCTGGCGGACGTAGCCGCGGGGGTCTGCGGTGCGGGGGCCGTCCGCGCGGTCGATCTCGATCAGCCGGAGGGCTGCTTCGGTGGCGCAGGTCGCGGCGTCGCCGCCTACGGGGTCGTCGTCGGTGAGGGCGATGCGGTCCAGGAGTGCGGCTTTGCGGAGCCAGAACTCGCGGACGTGGATGCCGCCGCGGCAGTCGCGGGCACCGCGCACGGTCCAGCCGATTTCGCTGATGACGCTCGGCGCGGTGGCGTATACCGCCTCGGGCCCGGTCACCAGTCCTTCCCCTCGGCTGAGGGGAGTTCGGGCAGTCCTGAATCCGTGATGGCCTGCTGGTTGAAGCCGGGAAGGGCGGCGCGGGTGATGAGGGCATGGGCGAGCTGTTCGGCATAGGCGGCGCCGGAGCGGGCTACCTCGATCTGGGCTCCGGCTCGCAGCGCTTCGACGCGCTCGACGTGGGCGTGGTCCTCGCGCCGGCCGAGGGTCTCGCGTTCGTACGTGACTGCCTCGCGGCGGTCGGTGCGCCAGTAGCGGGCGGCGAGTCCATAGGCCACGGCGGTGGCCAGTGCCCAGAGCAGGATCGGGAGGGAGATCCCATCGGCGTATCCAGCGACTCCGGCCAGGGCCAGGCCTCCGGATGCGGCGAACGCGGTTCCGGCGATCACGCTGCCCCCGGAATGGTTGCCGGAGGAGAACGCGCCGGCCGCTGCGGCTCCGGCGGCGAGGACGACCATCAGCGCGGCGTTTCCGGCGGAGTGTTCGGCGCCGTTGGCGTTCCAGATCCGGCCCAGGATCAGCACGGTCGTGGTGGCCAGCGCGGGGGCTGCCTTGGGGGCGAGGTCGAGGGCCCAGTGCCGGTAGGTGATGGGCTCGTTCATCCCTGGCTCCCGAGGTCGGAAACGGCGTTCAGAACAGCGGTGGTGAGTTCGTTGATGGGGCCGGATGCTCCAGTGGAGGCGAGGAAGAAGCCGAACATGCAGGCGATGAAAGCGGAGCCGTAGCCGAGGGTCTTGGAGCGGAGGAGGAAGAACAGGACCAGCCCGAACAGGGCTACGAGCGAGACGGTGATGGCCATGGGCTATCCCTTCGGGGCGAACGTCTTGTGGGGGGCGGGGTTGGCGTCGCGGTAGAGGCGCAGCCACAGGTTGTAGAGGTGGCGGCCGAGGCGGATGCGCTTGCCGTGGCCGTCGCAGCGGCGGCAGTGCTTGCCTCGCTTGAGGTGTCCCTTGCGGTCGGTCTTCATCGCGTAGCCGAAGCCCTTGCACTTGCGGCAGGTGCCGAACGGGCTGGACGCGCACACGCTGACGTAACCGAGTGTGACGATGAGCAGGCAGGCGCCAGCAAGGAGGATGAGGGTCATGGGGTGCCTTCCGGGCGGGGTTTCCGGTGTTTCGCAGGTCGGCTGCTAGGTACGAGATCGCTGATGGGAGCCGGTTCGGGGTGCTAGCGGGGGTGCTAGACCTAGCAGCGATGGCCGCTAGGTCTAGCAGCGGTGCGAGTCAGCTCCCAGACCGCTTGCCGTCACGGAGGGTGATGGCAGTGGTGAGGTCGGCGCGGGCGATGCCGCGTCGGGTTGTGCCCTTGCCAGCGGTGGTGGAGCCCCAGACGTCCTGCGCGGTGATGCCGTGCGGCTTCAGGTTCGTGGTGACCGTCTCGGCCTTCCAGCCGCTGTAGACCTCGGGCCGCAGGGCGGCGAGGCGGGCGGCGACCTTCTCGTTCCAGACCTTCTCCTCATCGGCCGGCACGACCCTGAGGATGTCGGCGAGGAGGTCGAAGGAGGCTTCCCCGCTCTCGGGTTCCTGGCCGATGGCGTGGCCGGTGACGTTGCCGTACTCCTCGCGCATCCGCCGTGCCCGCACGACGACCTGTTCGGCGGCCACCGCGTCGACGAACGCGGAAGCGACGATGCGCGGGTCGTCGCCCTCACCGGCCATCCAGCAGATGCCGCGGTCGGTACGGGAGAACATCGTGGCCCGGTACCCCGCCTTGTACATCGAGGTGCCCAGCACCATGTCGTTGGCGGGCTGGCCCATGACCTTGAGGCAAAACCGCAGCACCGCGTTCGCGGAGATGCCGGTGGGCAGCGACTTGGCGTCCGGGCGCTGGGTCCCGAACAGGGTGACCATGCCGAGGGCCGGGCCACGCTTGCACAGGTCGGTGCAGATCTCTTCGAGTTCCTTGCCGTACTTCTCGTGCTCGAAGGGGACCTGGCACTCATCGAATCCGGCAACGATCGGGTGCAGCCCGAGGCTCTTGTCGTTGGCCAGCTCGGCAGTCACCTTCGACTCCGGGCAGCGCGAGCGCGGCAGCGACTTGATGACCTTCGCCCGGCGCCGCAGCTCAGCCCGCAGTTCCCGCAGCGATTCGAGGACGTAGAGGATGTCCTCATCCTCATCCCCTGCCCGGTAGCGGTGACAGACCGGCTCCAGCGCACCGAAGTCGCCAGTGCCCTTGAAGTCGAACGCGTAGAGCTGCGCGCGCGGGTCGAGTGCGGCGATGAGCAGGAACAGGCGCATCAGGAACGTCTTGCCCATCCGCGGGATGGAGCCGACCACCACGGAGGCGAACATGAGGGTGACTGCGACGTCGGCCATGCGCTGGTCGTTGCCGAAGACGACCGGCTTGAACAGATCCACCTGCCCGGACTTCAGCAGCGGCCAGGCAGGCTTCTTCGTCTCGTTCATGGGCTTGTCGCCCACCCACAGGACCAGACGCCCTTCGTGCTCGGTCGGGTCGGCCGAGGGCCACACCGAGCCGACCTTGCGGCGCAGGCCGGAGGCCAGCGGCTTGCGGGCCTCCATGATGTCCTCGGGGGTGACACCCCAGGGAAGGTCGAGGTCGGCGCGGTAGCCGGGCCCGTCCCGGGTGATCTCCGAGGTGAACCGCAGGCCGTTCATGTCGCCGCCCTTCTTGATGGCGGCCGACAGCTTCGCGTTGCCGATGTTGTCCAGAGCCCGGAGCACCAGCATCCCGGTGAGCTTCTCAAGCTCCGTCTTCAGCACGGCGGGCCCGATCACCGGCTGATCCTTGGGGGCGCCCCAGAAACCGGCGGCGAGCACGGCGGCCGACGCGAACACGGCGAGCCAGCCGGGCGCCATGACGTACATCGTCAGCGCGAACCCGGTACCGAAGATGAGCCCCACCACGGTGACCAGCATCCGCAGCCGCACCCGGCTGTCACGCTGCCGCGACAGCTTCAGGTACTCGGCGGTGTTCTCCTTGTAGACCTCATACGCCCGGAGCGGGGCCGCCTCGGCGTCCCACACCCACGCGTTGGTGTCGCGGACCAGGCGGGCCACGCCGCGCGGGGCGAGGCGCCCGAGCTGAAGCGCGTACCAGGGCGTGCGGATCCCGTGGAAGGCGGTGGCGTAGAACGCGTTGCTCGTGGCGCGCTGGGTGGTGGAGACGAACCCCGGCTTCGACTTGAGCCAGGAAGGGATGATCGGCAGCCGCTTGTAGGTCGTGATCCCCGGGGACGGCAGGTTCTTGGAGTCGACCGGCCGCGACCGCGGCGACTCTTCCTCATCGTCGTCGTACCGATCGGCCGGCGGAACCGGCGGGGCCGGGATGGTGGGGCGCTTGGTGGTGATGTCGAAAACCTCGGCGCCGGGGCGCTCCAGGTCCTCGCTCTGGTCAGTGACATGGACATCAGACACGGTGGGTCTGCTCCCTCATGGCGAGTGGGGTGGAAGGGGCCCGGACGGCGCTTGGACGGCGAGGCGTCCGGGCCACTGCTTCAGGCGGCGCGCTGTTCTTCGGGGTAGGCGCAGGGCACGCACATGCCGAGCGAGGCCGGGATGACGTATCCGGCGTCTGTGGAGCACTCGGGGCAGGTACGGCGGGCGAGCATCGCCAGGGCGAGCGCGCCCCACTTGCGCGAGGTCATGGGTCGTACGGGCTTGGCCAGCTCGATGCGGTAGAGATAGGCGACCAACGGGTCGCGCCGGAACCGGGGCCGCAGGAGCTGTGCGGCGACCGGCTGGCCGCCGGGCCGGAGCCCCTCGGCGCGGAGCTGCCGGCGGGTGGCCATGCCCTCGGGGGCGAGGCGCCACGGGTAGGTCGGTATCCCGTACCGGGCGCCATCCGGGTCGAAGCACTTGCCGTACGTCAGCGGCCCCATCAGGCAGCCGCCCGTTCGGCACGCTCGGCCTTGAGCGTGTCGCGCAGCAGACGGCCCCTGGCGGACGATGTACGGACCGCCTTGCGGATCGCCTCGGCTGTCAGCTCGCCATCAGACCAGTTGGCCGTGACCGACCGGGCCTCGTCCAGCAGCTCATCCGAATCGCGCGTCGGTCGGGGCGTACGGGCCGACTTCGGCACCCGACCAGTCGCCCGACGCGGAGCCGACTCCGCAGCGGCAACCGTCTTCACCGGACCCGACTGGGGAAGCTCGACCGGTTCGACTACCGGAACCGACTCCGGCAGGGCAACCGGCTCGATGACCGGTACCTGGTCGGCCGACTCAAGAGCGGGGAGTTCGGCCGTCGCGGTCGGGGCCTCGGAGGCCGACTCCCGCAGGTCAGACCCCAACCGATTTACGGTGAACTCTGCCGTTTCATGATGGTTTGTGGATGCGGTGAACATGGCGGCCAGGGCAGCATCCGCGCCGCTGGTGAGCCGCTCGCGCTGGACGTCCAGCAGTCGAGCACCCAGCGAGGCGTCCCCCAAGCCGACTTTCCGGGCCAGCCGCCACGACGTCTGGTCGGACCACTTCCGGACCAGCGACCACGGGTGGTTCTCAGCACGGGCCCGGTGGTAGGCCAGGGCCCGAACCACGGCCGCCGCTTTGGCTTCGGCTTCGGCATCACGGCCGTCCTGGTGGACGACGATCCGCCGGGCGAGGAACGCCATGCCCTCTGCCGCGACGCACATGCCCATCGGGGTCACGGCGTAGATGACGGTGCGCCCCGGGTCATCGGCGGCCATGGCCGCCATCACCGACGCGGCGGCCGGCAGGGCCCACAAGCCGATTCGGATGATCCCCGGGGAGGACTGGCCGAGCATCGTCAGCCCGAGTAGCACCAGTGCCAGAACGGCGGTCGCACCCTCACCGGCCGCCACCGCGCCGAGCGCCGTGCCCGAGCCGTAGGCGCGGCTGATGTTGCTGTAGGTCCCTACCCCACCGGCGACGCCGGTTGCGAGCATGGGCAGGAACGCGGCCGTCAGAACGACTTTCTGCACCGTGGTCAGTGCCTTGCGAGTCGCCATCACGCTGCCACCCCGCTCGTGCCACGGCGGCCGTCACGGCGGCCGTTGACCGTACTCATCTCGGGGACGGTCAACCGGTGCGCGATGCGCCAGCCTCCGCCGCGCTGCTTGGCCTTGTACATCTGCTCATCAGCGCGGCGCAGCAGGGTGGAGAGGTCGCCGTTGCCGGTGCGGTGGTAGGCGGCGCCGATCGAGGAGCTCACCTCGATCGGGTGTCCGTCGAACGGCACGGGCTGGCCGAGTCGGCCGGTCAGCATGAACAGGTCGGCGCGCAGCTTGTCGATGCCGTAGCCGGGGATCAGGGCGGCGAACTCGTCCCCGCCCAGGCGCCCGGCGACGCCGGCGTGTTCCTCGGCCCACCGGCCCAGGCGCTGCCCGGTTTCGCGGATGACCGCGTCTCCGGCCGCGTGGCCGAGGGTGTCGTTGATCTCCTTGAACCGGTTGAGGTCCAAGACGAGTACGGCACGCTGGCACCCTCGGGCCAGGCTCTTGCGGGCCCGCTCCTCGAACGGGTCGCGCGTCCACAGGCCGGTCAGCGGGTCCCGGCGGGCGGCCTCGATCCGGCGCCGCATCCACAGGGTGTGCACGGACCAGCCGGACGCGAGAGGCAGTGCTGCGGTCAGCGCGGTCAGGGCGTGGCTCATGACGCACCGCCCGGCAGCGGGCGGTTGGTCATGCCGGTCAGGTCGGCGATCTCGGCGCCGGTCAGCGTGTCCTGGGCGTCCATGGCGTGTGCGACGGCGGTGATCTCGCCCCACATGCGGTGCATCCGGGCGACCGCCATCGCCTGTACGGCAGCCCACGACTTGCCGCCCTCGGGCGTGTGGTCCCGCCCGAGTCCGTAGCCGTTGGAGGCGAGCACGTCGATGGCCTGCTCACGGTCGTGGTCGGCCACGCAGGAGGCGGCCCGCTCCGGGGTCCACAGTCCGTTGGTGCGCAGCCAGTGCAGGCTGGCCAGCTCGCCCGCCGCGCACTCGGCCGCGTACTCCCACGGGTCGATGTCTCGGGCGTCGGTGTTGGTCCGGCCGGTCACCGACCAGCCTTCGGGCCGCTGCCAGGCGACGACCTCGCTCACGACGACGTGCATGCCGCACGCCATCGACAGGACCGCGTGTCCGGCCTCGTGGAAGGCCGTGATCAAGCGGGTCTGTTCGTAGCTCAGCGCCATGTCGACCACAGCGCGCGGGCTGCCCTTGTGGTCGAGAAGCTCTTCGTACTCGGGGGCCTGATTCCTCATGCCGCTTCCCCCATCCAGGAGGAACGGCCGGCGGCACGGGCAGCGCCCCGCAGGAAGGGGACCGTGCGGGTCAGCGCGTCGGCGTAGAGCGCGTCCCACGCGGCGATCTCGTCCCCGCCCTCGCCCAGCGCGGCCAGCTCCGCGATGACCTCACGGGCCACCTCCTCACGGGCCGCCCGCTCCTGCGCGGTCTCCGGGGTCAGCGGGCCCCGGAACAGGTCGCGGTCGAGTCCGAGGGGCAGTTCGTCGAAGCCGAGCGCCAGCTCTTCGAACTCGGCCGGGTTCACGATCTGGTGGTTACCGATGTACGAACGCATGTGGATCTCTCCTGATGAGCGAAGGGAGCCGGGGCGCCTCGGTCCGTGGTGAGAGGCAGCGCCCCGGAAGGAAGGGGAGTCAGACGGTGGTGATGAGGAGCGCGGCGACCAGCAGCCACAGGTGGTGGAAGGACTGGTCAAGCGCGTAAGCACCGGTACCGAGGTGGCCGGCAGGCTTGCCCTCGGCGGTGACCGGGTGAACCGGGTGCGCCCCGGTGCCCAGGGCGTAGAACTCCGCGAGGCCGACAGCCTTGGCGAGGGCGGCCAGGGTGCTGCGGCGGTCCGCCCACCAGTGCGTCACGGCATCCACACCGAGCCCGACCACCAGTCCCCGAACCGAAAGGTCAAGGTCCAGCAGCAGTGCGACGGGGAGGAGTACGGCGAGCTTGGTGGCGGTCAGGGTGGCGACGTGGCGGGCATCAGCCAGGCGGCCGGTCCAGCCCGGCTTGCCCTTCTGGGCCGACTGGTGCGAGGTCTGGACCCAGTGGTCACCCACGCTGTGAGCGACGTACAGGGCGACGAACACGGCAGCGAACGTTGCAGCATCCACGAGAGCTCCTTGGCGAAGGAAACCGGAGCAGCCTCGGTCCGTGGTGAGAGGCGGCCGCCCCGGGCAGTTGCACACAGAGCCCCGCCAGTTGGGGGCCCGCGCTCCGGCCAGGAGTCGAACCTGACCTACGACCATCGGAGCAACACGGAGGGCCGAGACCTCCGATCACGCAATGCCGAACCCACCAGGAAGGTGGATCCGGGCAGGCACCTGGCCCGACATGGGCGGTCGGGGTGGTGGCCTGCACCCATGACCACACCTGTGCATGTGGCTGGGTCGGCACGCTCTTCAGTTCTCAAGCAACGGGCGCGGCCTTCGTACTCGCCCCTGCGGGCTTTCCTCCGGGCGTTCCATGAGGAACATGTATTACGTGTTCCTCATCTTGCAGAGAAGGATTCGCTCCGTCAAGCCCTTCGGCTTTTTGGGGTTCTGCGAGTCCCTCGCTCGATCTGCTTACAGATTGGCCTCAGGGCCGAAGACGATCGACCCCGCACATGTACGACTTGTGGACGACTTCGCTACGGTGAAGTCGCACCAAGTCGTCCCATGGGGGGAGAGCACGGCATGGCCAACGAACGACTGCGCGGCGCGATCATCGAGAGCGGCCTGACGCTCGATCAAGTAGGGGCACGCCTAGGGGTGTCGGCGAAGACTGTGGAGCGCTGGATCGGCGATCCGAAGCGCAAGCCGTACCGCCGCTTTCAGTACGCCGCAGCCTCGCTGCTTCAGTGCGAGATGTCCTACCTCTGGCCGGAGGAACGGACGTCTGCCGAGGTGACAGAGGCGGGGAATGCGGAGCTGATCAAGCTGTACCCACACCGCTCCGTCGTACCGAACCGGTTGTGGCCGCAGCTCTATGCGAAGGCGAAGGAGCACTTCGACGTGCTCGTCTACTCCGGCTTCTGGCTCACCGAGGACTCCACGTTCCACCAGGTCGTGAAGGAGAAGTCAGCGGCCGGCGTCTCCATCCGCTTCATGCTCGGCGAACCGGAGAGCCCAGCCGTCGCGGTGCGCGGTGCTGATGAGGGCATCGGATCTGCCATGGCGAGCAAGGTTCGGAACGCGCTCGTCAACTACGGGCCCCTCTTCGCGCTCCCCGGGGTCGAGTTCCGGCTCCACGCCACCACCCTCTACAACTCGATCTACCGGGCCGATGACGAGATGCTGGCTAACGGCCACCTGTACGGGGTCGGCGCGTACATGGCCCCTGTCCTGCACATCCAGCGGGTGCCTGGGGGCGAACTGTTCGATGCGTACGCTGAGAGCATCGAACGGGTCTGGGAATCGGCCAGGCCCATCGCCTCACCCGTCGACTTCGGAGGTCCGCACGCATGAGCCGAATCGACTACTTCCGCGACCCCAACGCGCCGGCTGCCAACTCCGTGGTCCCCTCGGTCACCGCAGTCGTCCGTGATGATGCCGGACGGCTGCTCATTATCCACAAGACCGACAACGACTTGTGGGCGCTCCCCGGGGGCGGCCACGACATCGGCGAGAGCATCGGCGACACGGTCGTGCGGGAGGTGGAGGAGGAAACGGGGATCACGGTCGAGATCGACGGGATCTCGGGGCTCTACACCGACCCTCAGCACGTCCTCGCGTACGACGACGGCGAGGTGCGGCAGCAGTTCTCGATCTGCTTCCGCGCCCACCCGACCGGCGGTTCACTTCGGACGAGCAGCGAGTCGAAAGAGGTCCGCTGGATGGATCCGGCGGACCTCGACGAACTGGACATCCACCCGTCCATGAGGCTGCGCATCCAGCACGGCCTGGACGACTCGCGGTCTGAGCCCTATATCGGCTGATCTCCGGCGGCCACCTTGGCCATGCGGGACTCCACCCGCTCCGCAGCCGCATGGATCTCCGGTGCCGCCCGTTGGATGAAGCGGCCGACGATCGTGTCCGGCCCGTACCGCTCTACGATCTCGGCCAGCCGCCGCGCCGGCGTGGTGTGGAGCCCGTCCGGCGTAGTCGTCATGTCGCAGAACAGCAACGCGTCCACGAGGTCGGGGCGCTCCAGCTCGAATTCGCTCTCCAGCTCATGCCGGAGCCCTCGCTCCTCGGCCTCCAGGAGAGCGCAGGAGTGGTGGGCCACTAGGCGGACAACCCTTTCGTCCGCGCCCTCCTGGTCGCGGAGGAACCGGGCCCCGTCCAGCGGGTGGAAGCCCGTGGTGGCGAGGCTCGGCGAGTAGCCGATGTCGTGCAGCACCGCGGCTGCTTCCAGCAGCTCCGCGTCGGCGCTGAGGATCGGGCCCAGCGACCGGGCGCGCTCCGCGACCCCGAGGGAGTGCACCCAACGGCGCGGCAGCGGATCGGACAGCAGCGATTCGGAGAGCGAGTAGGCCCACGTAGTCAGTCCCATGACGGCCAAGGCTACGGCCGGCTGCTGGGAGTGGGGAGGGCGCGTACGGTGCGCCCCTTACCGTGGACCGTGTCGAGCAGGCCGTGGCCCTCCATCTGGGCAAGGGCACGACGCACAGCGGTACGTGAGACCCCGAAGCGCTCACAGAGGCTCGCCTCAGAGGGGTAGTTGTCACCGACAGCCAAGGAGTCCTCAGAGACCAAGGCGGTCATCCGTTCTACGAGAGATCTACGGTCGCCCGCCCGGGCAACCTGCCAACCGACGCCGGGGACAGACTCAATCATCCCTTCAGCTTCGAGGACTTTGAGAGCTCGCCGGATCGTGTTACGTGAGACGCCATGCAGGGCCCCGAGGGCAGCTTCGGAGCCCAAGGCTCCTTCGATATCACCACCGACGATCCCACTCCGCAGCACCTCGGAGATGAACAGGTAGGTACCACGCGGGCTGGCCTCCGCCACTTGGGCTCCTCTCATGTCTCGTTGCTTGGTCCCAGCGTCGCACGGCCGGACGACCACACGACTGGCCTACCGGCCCGGGGGTCCACCTGGGTGCGGGCGCTGGTCCTCGGCTTTGGGTCCTTCAAAGCCAAGTTTGCACCCGCGCGAGTTAAGGGAAACCGTCTGCCCATCGCCCGAGGTCACAGATAGGATCACCACTCACGAGAACTGACCAAGGAGCCATCTTGTCGGAATCATCATGGGCAGGGCTAGCCGAATCGATCGGGTCGATCCGCCAGGAGCTTCAGCAAGCCATGCAGGCAGGTGCGGGAC
Source organism: Streptomyces sp. NPDC006529 (assembly GCF_040611795.1). Lineage (NCBI taxonomy): Bacteria > Bacillati > Actinomycetota > Actinomycetes > Kitasatosporales > Streptomycetaceae > Streptomyces > Streptomyces sp. NPDC006529. Next base: position 127,758 of record NZ_JBEXPB010000012.1, read on the forward strand.
AGGATCTCGTATTCGCCCTTGGGCCTGTAGAGCTAGAGCTGAGCGTCGACGTAAAGAAGGACGTCGGCGGGAACATTAAAGTTCGCGTCCTAAGTTTTGGAAGTGCCGAGGCGAAGGCAGCTATCGCATCTGGAGAAGCGAGCAAACTTAAGCTCACCCTGCTCCCAGAAGACGCAAGCGGAAAGAGTGTACGAATCTCATCTCAGTCAACGACACGACCCGAGTAATTCGCTAAACAGAGGTGAGCACAGGTGACTTTCGACCCGAGTCGAGTTGTCCAAATTTGGTGCAACCGCAAGAACGGCTCCGGATATCTAGTGTCGGATCGACTTGTGCTCACCGCCTATCACGTGGTCGACGGCGACGGAAGCACTGACGTACGCCGGGTAGGCCACGAGGATCAATCTTGGAAATCAGCTTCGGTGGTTTGGCCTAACGAACGGCCTCCCTTCGAATCCGATGAGCTATCAGATGTAGCCCTACTTCTAGTCGCGGGCAACCCATGGGAGTCAGAGGGAATCAGCCCGGTCCGTTGGGGCGAGATCGTCGGCCATGACCGCATCACCTGCGTAGGGGTCGGATTTCCCGACGCGGACGCCACGGAAGCACGGCGTGAGAGTTTCGCTGTGAGAGGCGACATCGATCCACTTCACATGATCAGCAGCGGCATTCTGACAGTGCACGTAAATTCGGGAATCGTGCCACGAGTCATGCAAGCTGGATCAAGCTGGGGCGGAGCGTCTGGAACCGCTCTCTTCTGCCAGGATCGCTTGACCGCAGTCACAATTACCAATCACATGATCTCTGACACTGCAAATGTACTGCACGCGGTCCCGGCCTTGCAATTCAGCGAGGACCCGGGGTTCAAGAGTGCAGTTAAAAGATTTGGCGGAGAAGCAGGCTCGGCGCTTAATTCCCCAGCTCAGACCATCAGACGTATCGCGGCATCGACACCCTCTAGCGTCGTCGAGGTGCTGGCATGCACAGTCGAGTGGATCAATGCTCCTCTACTGCCATTTCCGGCCAAGAGGCGTCTCCGCGAGATCCTGGACTCTGCCCTGCGGGAATTCGATTCAAGCGAATCGACCCCTTATCGCAGAGATAGCGACAACGACGGCACCCTCCTGGTGTTCCCCGTATCAAGCGAGAATGAGCGCTCCCTGGCCGCGCACCTACTCAAAAGATTCGATGAAGAAATCCACAAAGATTGGGAGCGCACCAAGTACACAAGGGTTCACCCTCAACTTCGAGTCTTCATACATTCCGGATTCACGCACAAAGACAGCGAGGGCGAATACACGGGCGGGATTTTTGATGAGCTACACGAGCATCGCCAGAGTGGATCACTCCAAGACGCACTGAACGGTGACCCCATAGGGGTGATCTGCATCGCGAGCGACGCTGTCTACAACTCCAAGGCGAGCCCACTTCGAAACAGCCCCGGAAAGTGGATCGGCTTTACCAGTGCCCCTGATGCCGGAACTCCCATGAAAACATGGATTAGGGTCTCTATTTCGAATCCACAGCACTCCACCACGATCGAGCCATCCGCGCAGGCGACATGCCTGCTCGTCGCCTCTTTTGCGAGCGACGAACCCTTCACATCGGCCCATTGTGATAGCGCAGCATCACACATGAAAACCACCCTTCAAGAGGTTTCGAAATCGCCTCCAGAAGGGTACCTTGAACTCGACTTGCGGATTGAATCTTGGGGAACGCATGGCGTGTCGATAACAGCCACAGCAGCACGGCCAGCAATGTTCCTGGCGGGCTACCTGTTGCCATACATGACCAAAAATCTGGTGATATTCAACCATCGCAAGCCGGCCGCTGTCCGAATGAATGCAGGAATCCATTTGACTGAAAATCAAGGGGCCGATGATGGAAATACGGCTATCACTTCAGCCCGCCTAGCAGCATGCGCGGAGAAGATACGGGCAGGCCTTAGAGAGGGCGAAATCATCACTTCATGCCTAATCTCTAGCCGAGCGCGTTCATGTGAGTCAGATAACCTGTCGGACTTCATTGATCCGTCTCGTTTTATACAAGTGCCGGAGAATGGCATGGAAGGGCAGATTGATGCCTGGCTATACGTGCCGTACTCGCCCGACATGTCTTAGACGCGCCCATTTCGGCACGCAATCCAGGGTCGCCGCAACGGATCGGCCCGTCTCAGTTTCCGTCTCATTCATCAACGTACGCCGCCGTCCAGACAGGGGCGCTGAATCGATCCCACAGACGGTCTTGCGAAGGGTGGATTGCCAAGTATGGCGCTGGACGATGACCTAAATGAAGCTCTTACCCCTCTCCATTTTGGATTTAACGCGGGGCTGTGGGCAGGTGTGATAGATCTGCAAATATCCAGGGTCAAGCCGATCGAAGATATGGCCACTCGGTACTTCGGCGCCTGGAAGGCGATCCAGGACGGGCAGCCCACCGCAGAGCAGGTGGCTATTAACGACGAACTGCAGGCAGCTCTCGTAATCGACCCAGAAGCAGATCGGGCATTTAAGGTGTTCCTCCATCCCACTGTTTCTAGGGATGCCGTCATGCTCCTCGTGGCGATGCGCGGCCTGCTGGCCTCAGCTGATCAGATGATCAAGCAAGCGAAGCCCCTGGGGAAAGATGCCGCTTTAAGGCGGGCCGTCGACGCATTCACCGATTCTCAACCGCTCGTCAAGCTATTTCGAGATGTACTCATCCATAGCGACGAGTATTCTGTCGGCCTTGGACGGCATCGCCATAGGGCAACTAACCCTGACGAGGGCATTACGGTTAGTCAGGGTGACGACGGAACCATCCTTGTTACGTGGGGTGGGCACACTTTGCACCTACTCCAAGCGGCCAATGATTCCCTGACTCTTTGGCGGGCCCTTAGGCATGAATACTGGGGAAAGCTTCTCGGTAACTAAGGGCCGTTCCGGCAACGGCCCACGGCCGCCAGGCGCATGCCAGCTAAGGGGTTGCGTAGACGGAGCTAGGAAGCTCAAGCCAAGCTGCAAGAGCTTCGGAAGAAGAAGTGGTCCTGGTGGTGACGGGCCCCTGACATCTATCGCTGACATCAACGCGGGTGGACGCTGGCACTTCCGCTCGGCCCCGTAGGGGCGTCACGACCTCGGATCGGTGCGTGTCGATGGGTGGGCGAGCTTACAAAGCAGTTGTCGCGGGAAAGGACGCACGAACGATGTCCGGGTGGCCAGCCTTCCAAAGCCTCAGAACAGGATGAGCTCGGTGGCCCTGAGTGAATACGGCGACGGGTCACTCTGGAGGATGCCCTCTCCGGCGAGGGGGCGGCCGCACTCTGCTACCAGAACCTCGCGCCTGGCCGTCAGGTGGCCTCCTAAACTGACGCGTCACACAGAGCCTCAGGGGGCGCCCATGGCCGTTCAGGAGCAACTTTCGATCCTTGCGAGACCCAGTCGAAGCCTCGTCATCGGAGGCCCACGGTTGGCGTCCTCCGGGCAAGCCAATCCGCCTCGCTCATCGCGCAGCACCAGCAGATATCCGAGCTCCAGTCGCGAGCAGCCATCGTCGGGCCGTCGGGCCCCACCGGCCCGCAGGGACTCCCCGGTCCCCGCGGTGACGCTGGGCTTCCAGGGAAAGACGGCACGGATGGCAAGGATGGCAAAGACCCGAGCCCCGGTGTGTCCGGCATCGTCGAGGGCAACGGCAAGGCAGAGCCGCTGACGCAGACAGCAGCCCGCGCCTACTGCACCCAACTCGCTCAGAAGGCATGGCTTGACTCTTCGGGTGGGGACCCGACTATGAACGAGCTCACGGGTGCTTACACGCAGGCTCAACGGGAAAAGTCGTTCAAGCAGTGCATGAGCGATGAAGGCTGGCCGCAGAGGTAGCCGGCAGAGCCACGAAGGGGCTGGAGAGCACGATCGCGGGGCCTGCTCGCCTTCAATGGTTGCGCTCGGCCACCTCTCCGCGAGCTGAGTCAGCGCCGCTGGATCCTCCGCCTCACTGGCGAGGCCGCAGCTGCGTGCACGGTATGCGATAGAACTCGCGGACTCACGGAATCCATCTCGGCAAAAATCACAGGTCAGAGCGGATACTTGGGCTCCCTCAGGCATGCCCTCCGGAGCCGTGTGCGCAGGTTCGAATCCTGCCGGGGGCACTTCGCAGGAAGTGCCCAAAGACCCCGCCATCAGCGGCAACGCTGAGAACGGGGTCTTCGCGTATGCGCAGCCAACTGCCGTACAGGCACCCGCATGTCAGACCCTGCGCTCAGCGCGCACGCCCCGGAAGGACGTTTCGGGCCGGCCGCCCAGGAAGGTACGGCGGAAGTGCTCCGGGACTTCTCCCAGGAGGTGGACCCGTGCCACGCCCGGGCGGGTCCTTGCTGTCACCGGGCCGTACCGAGTACGAGGAGCGGGTCGGTCCACCGCCGCCTGCCCTCGATGACGCTGCCGGAGTCACGGCGGCGGCTGCGCGGGTACGAGTGGCTGATGGTGATCCCGCGCGCGATCGCCCAGCAGCTGGGCGGCGCCGACGGCATTGCCGCGGCCGGTTATTTCCAGCGCGTCGAGACCCTGCGCGACGGCGCCGTGCTGCTCCAGGTCACCGCGGAGTTCCAGGACTTCACGGGCGAGGCGATCGAACGGACGTGGCGGCTGCTGCGACCCGCGCTGAGGCCGGGGCTGCCCAAGCGCTTCGACTCCGACGCGGGACGGCCGCCGAGCCGGATCTGGTACGCCGACATCGCCTGAGCCCGGGGCGCAGTGGTGATCGGTTTCCGGCGGGTCGTACGAGGGAGTGGAGTGGGGATCGGCGGATTTGCGGCTTGGGGGGTCGGGGTGGGGTGTCTAGGATTTTGGGGGAGGCTGCATTGTGCCGCTGACCTGGCACTTTGTGGATCGGGAGTCTTACGGCGATCGGGGTGGCACGGGATGCGTGAGCTGGCTGAGTCGGCGCGGCAGTGGGTCTCGGAGGGGCGGGCCGGGTTTCTGGCGCGGCCCATCACCGAGCAGGGGTTCGGGCCCCGGGACGCCGGTGGGGCGGTGCTCGTCGATCCGCGCGGGGAGTGCGTCGGGGCCCTGTACCGGGGGGTGTTCGACGCCGAACTCGTCGCGGAAGCGGGGGCCTTGGCGGCCGGGGACAGCGCCCGGGTGTGTGAGGTGTCCGTACGCGGGCCCGAGGCCGTGGAGGCGCGGCTGACCTGTGGCGGTCAGGCGGAGATCCTGCTCCAGCCGCTGTCCGCCGTACCGGCCGCGTGGTGGGACCTGCTGGCCGAGGGAGCCGGGGTCGCGCTGGTGACGCGGCTCAACGAGGCCGCCGACCGGGCGGAGAGCGAGATCGTACGGGCGCTCGACGCCGAGCCCGCCACGGATGCGGAGCGCAGGGCGGCCGAGTTGCTGGGTACGCACCGGGCCGGCCGGGACGCGCTGTACGAGCGGTCGGGGCTGGTGCTGGTGGAGGCGTACCCGGCAGCTCCTTGCCTGGTGATCGGGGGCGGCGGCGAGCTGGCGCGGGTGATCGAGCGGCAGGCGCGGCTGCTGGGCTGGGACGCCGTGCTGGTCGAGGACGCCGCCGGGGCGGCGCAGGCGCTGCGGGCCCGCCGGGACGGGGCCTGCCTGGTGATGCTGAGCCACGATCCCGACTTCGACGTGCCGACGCTGCGGGGCGCGCTCGCGGCCGGGGTCCCGTACGTCGGCGCGCTCGGCTCCCGCAAGACCCAGGCGCGGCGACGCGAGGGGCTGCTGGCGGACGGGGTCGCCGAGGCGCAGCTGGCGCGGGTGCACGGACCGATCGGGCTGGACCTGGGGGCGCGTACGCCCGCCGAGACGGCCCTCGCCATCTGTGCGGAGATCCTGAGCGTGCTGGGCTCGCGGGGCGGCGGGACGCGGGGGACGGGCGCCTTGCGGGACGCGGAGGGGCCCATAAACGTTTAGGGGTGTGTGGTGAGCAGGTGCGCTTCGCGCGGGCACCGGGGTCCGCGCGGGGCTCGCGGATCGGCGGCAGCAGCCCCGGACCCTCGGGCGAGGGCCAAGCGGCCAGACGGCCGGGTGGCGAGGGGCCGAGGGGACAGGCGGCCCGCAGATCCGGGCTTGAGCGCTTGCTCAGCCCATGTCAGTCGCAGTTGCTCATCGGTCACCCGGTCTGTCCGGAGTCCGAGTCTGTGATCCAGCGCCCTTCGACGGGGTCGTGCACGTACGCCGGCCTCCCCCTGGTCCCGCTCGTGCGGAACGGCTTCCCGCCGTCCGTGATCCGCACCGTCCCTGTACGGCCCCCGGCGCTCCACTCCAGCTCCAGGTACCAGCGGCAGTCGCAGCCCGCCGTCCGCGCGGAGACCAGCAGCTCCTCGGGGTCGGAGGAGGTGACCTTGTACGGGAAGGAGACGGCCGGGATCTGCCGGACCTCGGCGCCGGAGGCGTCAAGGCCGTCGACGGGCCTCGCGAGCGGGCGCGGCTGGTCGAGGTCCACGGCGAAGTGGCGCGGGGTGACGGCGCCGCCACAGCCGTTGTCCATCCGGTACGCGTTCCACGGCAGCGGCGCGGCGCGGTCGACCACGCGCACGTGCAGGGCATGGAGGACGACGGCGTCGGACGGCGACCGGCCCTGGACCGTGATCCGCACCAGCGCCTCCCCGCCGTGCACGGCACCGTGCGTCCCGGCCCACGCCCCGGAGTCGGCCGCGACCGGTGGCGCGGCGACCGCGCGGGGGGCCCGGTCCACGAGGTAGGTGTGCCCGCAGCCGCCCTCCCAGAGCTGGGAACCGATGCTCCAGGTGAAGGGGAGGGGGGCCGCGGTCGGCCCCGGAGCGGTGGAAGCGGGAGCGGGGGCGGAAGCCGTACGAGTGGGGCGGCCGAGCAGGGCGGCGGCGAGGGCGAGCACGACGAGGGCGACGGCGGCGGCTACGAGGAGGAGGGGAGCGGGGGCGCCACGACGGGGGCGGGCGCGGGGCGCCTCCGGCGCGGTCGGGTCCGGGGCGGGGCCGGGGCCCGGTTCCGGGGCGGACGGTTCCGGGTTCGATTCCGGCGCGGCCGACACGGCCGGCACAGGCGTGGGCGCGGGCGAGGCCGCTCGGCGGCGGGCGCGGTCCGCCTCCGTCCAGGCCGCCTCCAGGGCCCGCCGTTCCTCCTCGTCCGCCCCGCACAGCAGGGCGAGGCGGTCGACCACGGCGAACTCCTCCGGGACGGTCGCGCCCGAGCAGTAGCGGTGGAGGGTGGACGCGCTGACGCTCAGCCGCCGGCCCAGCGCCTCGTAACTCCTCCCGTCCCGCGCCTTCAGCGCGCGCACGAGCCCCGCGAACTCCTCGACGGCGGCGTCCTTCGGCATTCCATCCCCCTCGACCCTGCGTCCCATCCTTCACGTCCTTGCACGTCAGCGGGGGTGGGATGGTTCCGGGACGGCTGGTGGGCGCGTGATCGTTGCAGTCGGCGGGCGCCGGCCCCACGCTGGTTGAGCACTGACCGAACGAACGACCCGCGACGGGGGACCCACCACCATGAACAAGCTCCGCACCGCACTCGCCACCGCAGCCGCTGCCGCACTGGGACTCGCGGCCCTCGCCACGGCCCCGGCGCAGGCCGCTGCCCAGCCCGTTTTCCTCGCCGCCTCCCAGATGCCGCCGTCGTCGACGCCCTGGACCGCCACCCAGGTCTTCACCGGCGTCCCGGAGAACGGCGGCGTCCTGTGCGCCCCGTACAAGATCCCGGCGCAGAACACCCGCTACCGCGAGTTCAGCACCGAGCTCGACACCAACGGCGTCCAGGTCACCACCGTCGCCCGTACCGAGGCCGACGCCGTGAAGCTGGTCGACACCCTCCGCGCGGCCCTCGCCGGCTGCGGTCCCCTGCTGGAGCAGCAGAACCCGGGCCTGCAGGCCGTCAGCGCCTCCCACGGCAAGCTCGATGTCGAGGAGGGCGCCTGGGTCTACAGCCTGGACACCGCCGACCCGCAGATCGGCATCTCCGACATCCACCTGTTCTCCGTCGGCCGCGACGGCCGCACCGTCACCCTCGTCCGCTGGGGCCAGATGGGCGACCTCAAGGACGCCCCGCTGACCGCCTTCCGCACCACGACGAAGACCGCCGTCAACAAGCTCCACTGACCCGAAGGCTCCCCCGAGGGCTGACCACAGCTCGACAGCGGCGCGGCCGGAACCCGGGCGCGCCGCTGTCGTGCCCACCTGCTCGCCGGCGGCGACCACTTCCTGGCCCTCACCGGCATCGCCTGCACCCTCATCCGTTACCGCAGACTCGCCACATCAGATGGTCTCTTGGCCGCCAGCGGCCCAGCCGCCCAGTGGCTCGGATGCCCGCGGCCTGGCGCCCCGCTGCCCCATACCGGCAGATTTATGGTCATTACGGGCGCATACGCCGTGCCCCGCCGGGTAAAGGTCCACCATGGAAACGACCCTGAGCGACATCGCGTGGTTCCTGGTCGTCGGGATCGCCGTCACCGGGTTCCTGATCGCCGCCTTCTGGCTGGGCAAACGGGTCCGGGCCCAGGAGCCCGCGCCCCCCACCGCCGAGAGCCAGCCGCACCTGCCGGACGGCGGCGCGGTGCACGAGCTGCTCGAAGAGCGGGAGCCGGTGGAGATTCCCGAGGGCGGCCTCCGGCCGCACGAGATGCAGGGCTATGGGAACTTCGGCTCGACCACCTCCAGCCACCCGGAGGAGGCCCGGGCGGAGCGTGACGCCGGATACACCTCCTGGCACCACCGGCCGCCGACCCGGCCGGTCGACCCCCCGAACGGTCAGCCGCCGGTCGAAGGCGGCGGGGTGGGCCCCACCTGAGGGCACGGACGATTGCGTGGTGGTGGGGGGGCGGGGGGGGGGCCCCCCCCCCATAGACGCGGGAGAAACCCCCCCCCGCCCCCGGAAAGCCAAGAAGAAAAACCCCGGGC
>NZ_JBEXPB010000013.1:0-130007 GCF_040611795.1 Streptomyces sp. NPDC006529
ACCAGCCGGCCCATCGCCCGCTCGTCCCACACCTCAGGCAGATCGACCAGACCACCCCAACGCTCCGGAACCTCCAGAGCCGCCACCCGACCCAAGCCCCATACCTGAGCCTGAACAGGCGAAACGAGCTTGTCGGAACGGCCCACACTCACCGCACCACGCGTCAGGCACCACAACGGCGCCCCCACCCCAGCATCACCCAACGCCTGCACCAGAGGAGCCGTCGACAGCACACCCACAGCCTCATCCAGTGCCAGCAACGACACCACACCAGCCACGGACCCCACACCAGCCAGCAGTTCAACCAGCCCAGCACGGTCCGAACCCGGCTCCACCACAACCCGACGCACCCCAGCACCACGCCCAGCCAGAGCCGCCACCACAGCCGCATCATCCACACCCGCAGCCGGCACCACAACCAGCCACTCACCATCCAGCCCACCAGCAGACACAGCCTCCAGCGGCTTCCACGACACCCGGTACCGCCAGCCGTCGACCTCCGACTGGGTCCGTACCCGGCGGCGCCACGCCGACAGGGCCGGGACCACCTCGCTCAGGGGCTGGTCTGCGTCCGCGTCCAGTTCGAGGGCAGCGGCCAGCGCGGCCACGTCCTCGTGTTCGACGGCGTCCCAGAACTCGCTGTCGGCAGGATCGGTCCCGCGCGACCCGGCGGTGGTCTGCTCGGTGGTCTCGGGGCGGGCGTTCATCCAGTAGCGCCGACGCTGGAAGGGGTACGTCGGCAGGTCCACCCGCTGCGCGCCAGTACCGGCGTAGAAGGCGGCCCAGTCCACGTCCGCGCCATGGACGAACATCCGGGCGACGGCGTCGAGCAGGGTGGCGGCCTCGGGGCGGCCCGCGCGCAGTCCGGCGGCGAAGACGGGTACCGACGCAGTGGCGCCCTGGGTGTCGGTGGCAGCGGGGAGGCAGTCCTGGGCCATGGCCGTGAGGACGGGGTCGGGGCCGAGTTCGAGGAAGGAGTCGGCGCCGCGGGCACGCAGGGTGCGTACGCCGTCGAGGAAGCGGACGGCGTCGCGGACGTGCCGGACCCAGTGCTCGGGGTCGGCCAGTTCGGCGGCGGTGGCCGTGGTGCCGGTGAGGAGGGAGACGACGGGCAGAGTGGGAGTGCCGTATTCCAGGACCTGCGCGACGCGGCGGAACTCGTCGAGCATGCCGTCCATGTGCGGGGAGTGGAAGGCGTGGCTGACGGTGAGGTGCTTGGTCTTGCGGCCCTGGGCCTCGAAGGCCTCGGCGATGGTGACGACCGCGTCCTCGTCGCCGGCGATCACGACGGCCTGCGGTCCGTTGACGGCGGCGATGCTGACCCGGCCCGACGTCAGGAACGGCAGGATCTCGTCCTCCGCGGCCTGGACGGCGATCATTGCCCCACCACCCGGCAGCGCCTGCATCAGGCGACCGCGCGCAGCGACCAGCGCACACGCGTCCTCCAGCGAGAAGACGCCCGCGACGTGCGCTGCGGCGATCTCACCGACGGAGTGACCTGCGACGAACGACGGCCGCAGTCCCCAGGACTGGACGAGGCGGAACAGCGCCACCTCGATCGCGAAGAGGGCGGGCTGGGTGTATGCGGTCTGGTGCAGGAGGGCGGCGGCGGGTGTGCCTTCGGCGGCGAACAGGACATCGAGCAGGGGGAGTTCGAGCTGCTCGTCCAGGTACCAGGCGGCGTTGTCGAGGGCGTCCGCGAACACCGGGTGGGACAGGTACAGCTCGCGGCCCATGCCGAGGCGCTGACTGCCCTGGCCGGTGAAGAGGACGGCGGAGCGGCCGGCGGCCGGGGCGCCGTGGACGACGGCGGGTGCGTCGATCCCGTCGGCGAGGGAGCGCAGGGCGTGCTGGAGGGCGGTGCGGTCGTCGCCGAGGACCACGGCGCGGTGGTCGAAGCGGCCTCGGGTGGTGGCGAGGGAGTGGCCGAGGTCGAGGGGGGTGGCGTCCGGGTGCGTGTCGATCCAGTCTCCGAGGCGACGGGCTGCGCCGCGCAGGGCCTCGGGGGTCTTGGCGGACAGGGCCCAGGGAAGCGGGCCGGGCAGCTGCGCCGTTCCGTGCCCGGGCTCGATGGCGGAGTCGTCCGGCGCACCGGTGGGCGCGGTCTCCGGCTCCTCGATGATGGCGTGGGCGTTGGTGCCGCTCATGCCGAACGACGAGACGCCCGCCCGGCGCGGTGCGTCGGGTGAGGCCGGCCAGTCGACGGCCTCGGTCAGCAGGGCGACGGATCCGGCCGCCCAATCGACGTGCGGGGTCGGCGCGTCGACGTGGAGGGTCCTGGGCAGAACGCCGTGCCGCATCGCCATGACCATCTTGATGACGCCTGCGACACCCGCGGCGGCCTGGGTGTGGCCGATGTTCGACTTCAGGGAGCCGAGCCGCAGCGGCCGGCCCTCGGGGCGGTCCTGCCCGTACGTGGCGAGCAGCGCCTGGGCTTCGATCGGGTCGCCGAGCTTCGTGCCGGTGCCGTGGGCCTCGACGACGTCCACGTCGGCGGGGCTCAGGCCGGCGTTGGCGAGGGCCTGGCGGATGACGCGCTGCTGGGCGGGGCCGCTGGGGGCGGTCAGGCCGTTGCTCGCGCCGTCCTGGTTGATCGCAGTGCCGCGGACGACGGCCAGCACCTGGTGGCCGTTGCGGCGCGCGTCGGAGAGGCGCTCGACGACGAGCATGCCCGCGCCCTCGCCCCAGGCGGTGCCGTCGGCGGCGGCCGCGAAGGGCTTGCAGCGGCCGTCGGGGGCGAGGCCGCGCTGGCGGCTGAAGGAGACGAAGGAGCCGGGGCTCGCCATGACCGCGACACCGCCGGCGAGGGCCAGGGTGCATTCGCCGGTGCGCAGGGCCTGGACGGCGAGGTGCAGGGCGGCGAGCGAGGAGGAGCAGGCGGTGTCGACGGTGACCGTGGGGCCTTCGAAGCCGAAGGTATAGGCGATGCGCCCGGAGGCGACGCTCGCCGCGTTGCCGGTGACGAGGTAGCCCTCGAAGCCGTCCGCGGCGTCCTCCAGGCGGGGGCCGTATTCCTGGGTCTCGGCGCCGACGAACACGCCGACCTGGCCGCCGCGGAGCCCGGCGGGGTCGAGGCCGGCCCGGTCGAAGGCCTCCCAGGAGGTCTCCAGCAGCAGGCGCTGCTGCGGGTCCATCGCGAGGGCCTCGCGCGGGGAGATCCCGAAGAAAACGGCGTCGAATTCGTCGGCGTCGTGGAGGAATCCGCCTTCCCGGGTGTAGGTGGTGCCGGACCGGTCGGGGTCGGCGTCGTACAGGGAATCGAGGTTCCAGCCGCGCCGGGTGGGGAATTCCGAAATGGCGTCGGCGCCGTCGGCGACGAGTTCCCAGAGCATTTCCGGGGAATTCACCCCGCCGGGGAAGCGGCAGCCGATGCCGACGATGGCGATCGGTTCGTCGCTGCTGATCGCGGCGGTGACCGGGGCCTCGGCGGGGGCGGTCAGTCCCAGCAACTGCGTGTGGAGGTGGCGGGCCAGGTGGTTCGGGGTGGGGTGGTCGAAAGCAAGGGTGACGGGCAGGAGCAGGCCCGTGCCGGCCACGAGTCGCGCGTGCAGGTCGACGGCGGCGAGGGAGTCGAAGCCGAGGTCGAGGAAGGAGCGGTGCGGGTCGAGGCTGGCGGGCGCGGAGTCGCGCATGGCGGCGATGGCCAGCGAGGAGACCCATGCGAGGAGCTCGGTGTGCTGTTCTTCCGCGGTCAGCCCGCCGAGGCGTTCGCGCCAGCCTTCCCGGAGGTCGGCGGCGGTGACGCTGTCGGTTTCACCCTGGGTTCCGCCCGTCTGGGAGGACCCGTCGATTTCGGCTGCGAAATCCTGGGATTCGTTCAACATCGTGCGCTCCATCACTCCGTGCACAGAAACCTGAGACCAGAGACGACCCTGGCACGGAAGAGTGGCCGCAGAAACCCCTATCGCTCCCCTAGGGGCCCCTATTCAGGGTCCCGGCAGGGGGTATGGGGCGACTCTGCGGGCGCAATCGAATCATGATGCCCCCGGCGCGCGGAGAATTGCAAGAATTCCACGGCATGAATTCTGGGCGGAAGAGGGGAAAGCAGAGGAGGAGGGGCGGTCACGGGGACCGTCCCTCCTCCTCCCGGGGTGCGCCAGTTGGTCTAGGCGCGGCGTTCGATGAACGGCGCCAGCAGGCCGGGTACGGTCTCCTCGGCGAAGGCGAGGCCGTCGCAGACCCGTACGTCGCGGATCTTGTAGACGCCGTCGCCGACGGCGGTGGCGGCGCCGAGGGTGAGCAGTCCGGCCCGGCGCTGGAAGGCGGACCGGGTGATCGACCAGCCGATGATGCCGTCGCGTTGCACGGCGACGGTGCGGCGGGTGAAGGTGCCGGCCCGGGTGACGAGGTAGGGGCCGTCCAGTGCGTGGCCGAGGTTGCGGTAGGCGTCGTAGGCGAAGGCGGTGCCGATGGGGAACAGCACGACGGCCGTGATCCAGCCGGTGTGGACGAGGACCGGGGTGAGCCACAGGCCGAGGCCGACGAAGGGTGCGGCGAGCAGGGCGGCCCAGATCAGGGCGCGGTTGATCCGGCGGCGCAGCGCGGCCCGGGGGTGGGCGGCCAGGTCGGCGGTGGTCGTCGGGGAGGCGCTCTCGCCCAGGACGCGGGCGGCGATCTCCTCGGCCAGAGCGACGGGGACGGGCGGGGTGAGGCGGCTGCGGCTGCTGTTCTCGTCCTCGTCGCCGAGGCCGCTGGCGACGGCCTTGACCCGGGCGCCACGGGCCCAGCGCAGCAGGAGGGGTTCTGCCACTTCGATGCCGCGCAGGCGCTGTTCCTCGATGCTGACCGAGCGGGTGATGAGCAGGCCGCGGCGCACGCGGACCATGCCTGGTTCGTCGCGGTCGAGGCGGTAGCCGCCCCAGCCCTCGATGAAGGTGGCGGTGGAGCCGATGACGCCGATGACGCCGATGACGAGGAGGGTGACGAGGATGCCGTACCACAGGGGCACGGAGCCGAAGCGCGCCTCGATGTCCTTGACGACGCCCAGTTCCAGCGGGTCGACCTTCAACTCGTGCAGGGTGCGGTAGACGCTGCCGACGGCGATGAAGACGCCGCCGACGCCCCAGAGGGTGAGGGGGGCGTAGCGCAGCCAGGCCCAGTCGAGTTCGGCGACGGTGGTGTCGGCGGCGGGGTCGGCCGGGGCGGACCCGTGGCGGGCCTGGCGCAGTTCGCTGAGCTGGCGGCGGAGGGCTGCGGCGTCGCTGACGGCGAGGCCCTCCAGGGACAGGCCGCCGGAGGTGGAGCCCTGGTCGCCGGTCGCGATCTTCAGGGAGGTGAGGCCGAAGATCCGGTGGAGGGGTTTGGCGGTCAGGTCGACGCTGCGGATGCGGTCGACGGGGACGGACCGCTCGCTGCGGAAGAAGTACCCCTTGTGGAGTTCCACGCGGTCGTCGGTGATGCGGTACCGGGTGGTGAAGTACCGCATCAGGCTGATGCCGGAGATGACGAGGCAGGTGATGAGGAACGAGGCGCAGGTGATGAGGACTTGGAGGGTGACCTTGCCGCCGGCGAGGGCGGTGGTGGCACCGAAGGTGGCCAGGGGGACGGCCAGCACGCTCAGGTTGACGAGGATCAGGCGGGGGTTGAGGCGCCCCCAGCTGTCGTCGGAGGCCCGGTCCGTGGTGTGCCGCACCGCGGTGTCGGGGCTCACGTGGCGTCACCGGGTACGGCCTGGGTGGAGCGGGTGAGGTGTTCCACGAGGTCGGTGGCGGTGCCGTGGTCGAGCCCCTTGATCTTCACGGCGCCCGCGGAGGAGGCGCTGGTGACGGTGATCCCGGAAAGCTGGAACAGCTGCTGGAGCGGGCCGCGGAGCATGTCGACGGTCTGGACGCGGGAGAGAGGGACGACCCGCCAGCGCTGCCAGAGCCAGCCGGAGGCGGCGTAGACGGCCTCGTCGGTCACCTCCCAGCGGTGGACCCGGTAGCGCCAGGTCGGCATGAGGCCCATGTAGAGGAGTCCGGGGACGAGGGCGACGAGGAAGAGCGGGCCGAAGACGAATCGGGCCGGTGCGATGGTGAGCCAGAGCACGCCGAAGACGAGCGGGAGCGGCAGGGCGAAGAGGGACGACTGGAGGGTCCACCAGCCGACGGCGCGGCTGTCGACGCGGTGGCGAGGCGGACGGAGCGTCAGTTCTTGGTTGTCTAGCACTGCTTCATCCTTGTTCCTGAACGGTCGTGGATCTCGCCGGTCAACGCGCACCGCGCTGTTGTCGGTGGCTGCGGTCGGCATCGGTATCGGTGTCGTCGGGGCCGGCTTCGGCGACGGGGGTGGTCGCGGCCCGGGCGGCCCGCAACCGGGACTGCAGCACCGCGGTACGGGCCGTCACCATCGACAGCGACATCAGGGCGAGCGAGCTGATGAGGACGTCGCTGCCGCTGAGCTGGTAGTCGGCGGTGAACCGGGTCATGCGTGCGCCGAACCAGTTCTCGCACCCGTAGGCGAAGAGGATCTGGCCCGCGCACAGCAGGATCCAGACCGCCGCGTGCCCTGGCCCGCCGGTGCTGCGGACGTCCCCGGCCCCGTCGCTGTGAACGCCGAGCAGGGAGCTCACCACGAGGCCACAGATGGCCCCTATCCCGATCCCGGCGAGGTGCAGCGACATGTCGTTGCCCGCCGTCGGGAAGGAGTCCACGCTGACGGCGACGGCGAGGACGGCCACCAGTGTGGGGATCGTGGTCCTCACGGTGGTGATGCGCCGGTTGCCGGAATCCGTCGCGAGGATGACGGCCAGGATCGACCCGCAGGTGATGAGTGCCGTCGTGAACTGGCCCACGTGCCCGAACCCGCCCTTCCCGCATTCCTCGAAGCCCCTCGCTTCTTCTTGGATCCCACGGTAGGCGGGGCGCTGCGGGTGGCGGGACGACCGATCGGTGGGACCGGCTGTCCACCGATCGATGGACACGTGCGGGGTCGTGGTAGGACTGGTGCCGTGCACACACATCCCGAGGAGACTCAGGCAGGGACGAAGGGTGAGGGGCCGACCCCGCGGGCCGCGAGCTACGGCCCCGATTCCGGGAGCCGTTGGTTCGGCCTGTGGGACGGCTACTTCGCGATCTCCTACCTCGTCACCGTCATTCTGCTCTTCACGTCCGCCGAGAGCCAGACCCACCGGGCACTGTCCGTCGGTGCGCTGACCCTGATCGTGCCCTGGTACGCGGGGCTCGGGCGGCGGCTGATGATGAACCGGTCGAGGCACCGGCAGAGCGCGGTGTTCTCCGTCGGACTGTTCGTGCTGTTCGCCGCGGCCGGCCTGCTCGATCTGGCGGCTTCGTTCGCGCTGTTCGCAGTGGTGCCGATGCTGATGATGAGCCTGTCGACGCCGCCCGCGATCGTGCTGGTGGTGCTGGCGAACCTGTGGCCGGTGACGGTGGTGTGGCTGCAGGGTGGGGAGTTCGATCCGCACATCCTGTCGGTGCTGCCGATCTCGCTGCTCGGGATCGCGCTGTCGGTGCTGCTCGGCCTGTGGATCACGCGGGTGGTGCGGCAGAGCACCGACCGGGCGGAGCTGATCGCCGAGTTGCGGCGCAGCCGTGAGCGGGAGGCCCAACTGTCGCATCAGGCGGGGATCTCCGCGGAGCGGGAGCGGCTTGCGCGGGAGATCCACGACACGCTGGCGCAGAGCCTGACCAGTATCATCGGCCTGGTGCAGGCCGCCGAGTCGGACGTGGCCGCCCATCCGGAGCGGGCCCGCAGCCGGCTCGGGCTGGCCGGGCGGGTCGCCCAGGACAGTCTGGGGGAGGCCCGCGGTTTCGTCTCGGCGCTCACCCCGCCGCCGCTGCGGGAGAGTTCGCTGGTGCAGGCCGTGCACCGGCAGGCCGATCTGCTCCAGGAGGAGACGGGCCTGGTGGTGCGGTGCACGGCGCGGGGCGAGGAGCAACCGCTGCCGATGGCGGTGAGCGTGGTGCTGCTGCGCTCCGCGCAGGAGGCGTTCGCCAATGTGCGCAAGCACGCGCGGGGCGCCCGTAGGGTGGAGGTACTGGTGGCGTACGCACCGGACGCGGTACGGCTCGTGGTCCGCGACGACGGCCCCGGCTTCGTGCCGGACACTTCGCCGGACGTTCCGCGGGACGCGGCGGGCGGCGGGCAGAGCGGCTTCGGGCTGCGCGGGATGCGTGCCCGGGTGGAGGAGATCGGCGGAATGGCACAGGTCAGCAGCGGCCCGGGAACGGGCACGGTCATCGAGGTGTCGGTGCCGCTGGGCCCGGTGGGGCAGGAGCCCGACGATGAGTGAGCGCGGCCCGATCGGGGTGATGCTGGTCGACGACCATCCGGTGGTCCGGGAGGGCTTGTCGGCGATGCTGGAGCTGGACGAGGGCATCCGTGTCGTAGGGCAGGCGGGTTCGGGTGAGGAGGCGGTGCCCCTGGCGGCGCGGTTGCGGCCGGACATCGTCCTGTTGGACCTGCGGATGGGCGCGATGGACGGGGTGACGGCGACGGGCCACATCCTGCGGGAGTCGCCGGGCACCAGGGTCGTCATCGTCACCACGTACGAGGACGACGCGGACATTCTGCGGGCGGTGGAGGCCGGTGCGGCCGGGTACCTGCTCAAGGGCAGTTCCCGCGAGGAGCTGGTGCACGCGGTCAAGGCGGCGGCGCGCGGCGAGACGGTGCTGACGCCGTCGCTGGCGCCGAAGCTGTTCCGGGCGCGGGTGGTGGAGGCACCGGTGCTGTCGGAGCGGGAGCGGGAGGTGCTCCAGTTGGTCCGGCAGGGGCTGACCAACGCGCACATCGGGCGCCTGCTGTTCATCAGCGAGGCGACGGTGAAGACGCACCTGTTGCGGGCGTTCAAGAAGCTGTCGGTGTCGGACCGCACGGCCGCGGTGATGACGGCCCTTGAGCGGGGCCTGCTGTCCTGACGGGCCCCGGCCGGGGGCCTGCCGGCCCGTGTCCGGCGCGCAGCGATCCCGTGCTCCGGCCGGGCGCGGGACGGCCCCGGTGGGAGCAGGGCGTGCGCGGCCGCGGCCGGGGCCGACGGGTTCAGGCGATCCCCGTCAGGTTGAGGTCCCACAGCCGGGCCGGCAGGTCCCGGCGCCGCTTGACCTTCAGCTTGCGGTAGATCCGGGTCAGGTGCTGTTCGACCGTGGAGACGGTGACGTACAGCTTGGTGGCGATCTCCCGGTTGGTGTCCCCGCGGGCGGCGAGGAGGGCCACCCGCGCCTCCGCCTCGGAGAGCACCTCCGCCTCCCGGGGCGGTTCCGTCTCGCGCCCCACGGTGACGGGCTCTCCGTCGACCTGGCCGGGAGTGAACTGTTGGCACAGGGGCTGTGCCCCGCAGGACTTGGCGACGTGCCAGGCCTTGCGGACGAACATCCGGGCCCGGTTGTAGTCCCCCGCGGCGCGGTGGGCGCTACCCAGTTCGCCCAGGGCCTTGGCGAGTTGGAGCCGGTCGTCGCCCTGTTCGAGGAGTTCGACGGCTTCGGTGAGCCGCTTCAGCCGGTAGGTGAGGTCGCCGCTGGTCCGGGCGAGCGCGTACAGCAGGGGTCCGCGCGGTCGCACGCCGCAGGGGCCGGTCTCGCGCTGCTTCTGCTGCTCGACGTGCTCGCGGGCGCGGGCCACGTTGCCGATGGCGAGCCAGGCCTCGGCGGCGTCCAGCCGCCACGGGACCAGTTCGGCGGCGTCCATGCCCCAGGCCTGCATGAGTTCGCCGCAGGTGAGGAAGTCGCGCAGGGCAGCGTGGTAGCGGCCGGTGGCGAGGTGGCAACGGCCCCGGGCGCGGAGGTAGTTCAGGCCGAACTGCGTCTCCGACAGCAATTCGGGTACGGGCTGTTCGAGCAGGGCCATCGCTTCGTCGAGGTTGCCCATCTGGGTCTCGGCCTCGATGAGGACGGCGAGCGGCAGGGCGATGCCGACGCCCCAGCACTGTGTGGAGATCAGCGACATGCTCTGCCGGGCCTGGGCGGCCGCGCCGGGCAGGTCGCCCTGGCGGAGGGCGACTTCGGCGCGCACGACGCCGAGGGCGGCGTGCCAGGTCGGGGCGTTGCGGGCGGAGCACTCGGCGAGGAGCCGGTCGATCCAGGTGAGCGCGAGGTCGAGGTCACCCGCGTAGATCAGGGCAAGGACGGCGTGGACGAGGGGGGTGAGCGTGCGGTCGCTGAGGTGGTAGCGCTGGAGCACCCGGGTGGCCTCGGCGACGGCCGCGTCGCCCGGGCCGCCGCGCAAGGCGGTGCGCAGGGCCTCGGCGGCGGGCAGGTGGGCGTCCTCGGGCATGTCGTAGGGGGCGGCGCCGTGGGCGGCGGGCTCGGCCCGGGCGGGGCCGTCGGCGGGGAACGCCTCGCGGACCGGGGGGCTGACCAGCGAGAGCCAGCTCTGTGCGGCGGCGAGGGTGTCGGGGGCGTAGGCGATGGGCTGCCCGGCCTCCTCGGCCTGCTGCGCGGCGGCCTGCAGGCCCCGTACGGCCTCGGCGGCCTGGCGGGCCTCGCCCATCCAGGCGAGGCAGCTCACGGCGTGCAACAGGTCCTGGTCGCTGAGGCGGCCGGCGCAGAACTCGCGGGACAGCTGGCGCAGGTGTCCTTCGGCGGCGCCCGGGCTGCTGCGCCAGACGATGCTGACGAGGCGGGACTTCAGGGCGGTGCGGCGCGAGCCGTCGGGGCAGGAGTCGACGGCGAGTTCGCCGCACCTCAGGGCGAGCTGGGGGTCGTCCTCGACGAGCGCGTGCTCGGCCGCCTCCTGTAGGACGGCTATCGCCCATTCCTCGACCGGTTTGCGGGTGGCCAGGAGGTGGCGGGCGATGTCGAGGGCGGCGGCGCCCTCCTCGTGCAGGAGGCGGGCGGCACGCTGGTGGAGCGCGGACAGCGCCCCGGGCGGGGCCGCGGCCAGGACGGCGGCGCGGCTGGCCGCCAGGCGGAACGATCCGCCGTGCAGGAGGCCGCAGCGGGTGAGGTCCTGGACGGCGAGTTCGACCGCGCGGACGTGCACGTCGGTGATACGGGCGACGAGGGCCGCGGGGGCGGCGTCGCCGAGGACGGCGATGCCACGGGCGACGGCCAGCAGGTCGGGGTCGCCGCGGTGCAGGCAGTCCAGGACGGCTCGTTCGAAGGTTTCGGCGGGGGCGAGCGGCTGGAAGGGCTCGCTGTCGCCGAGGGCGGCGAGTCCGTCCTCCAGGAGCGCCTTGACGAGGAGCGGGTTTCCGCCGGTGGTGTCGTGGCAGTCGGCGGCGAGCCGTGCGGCCGCCGTGGAGAAGGGGCCTGACAGGATGCGCGCGGTGCCTTCCGCTGAGAGCAGCGGCAGGCGGATGGTGGTGCAGTGGGGCTGGCGGCGCAGTTCGGCATGGAAGGCAAGTTGGGCGGGTAGCAGTCGAACGCCCTCGGTGAGGACGATCAGGACGCCGGACTGGCGGACGCGGCGGGCCAGGCAGAGCAGGAAGGCGCGGGAGAGCTCGTCGCCGTGGTGGACGTCGTCGACGGTGATGAGGACGGTGCGGTCGCGGGCGATGCGCAGGAGGGAGGCGCAGACGTGTGGCAGGACACGCATGCCGGCCTCGACGGCCGCCGCGGTGTCGCCGCTGTCCACGGCCTGGGCGGTGACGCCGTCCAGGAGGGCGGTGGCCTCGGCGTGGACGGCGGGATCGAAGGCGGCGGCGCCGTCGAGAATCCGGCGCAGGATGCCGAACAAGAGGTAGCGCTCGGCGCGGGATCCGGCAGCCTCCAGGACCAGCACACCGTCGGAGACCGCCTCCTCGGTGAAGCGCTCCAACAGGGCCGTCTTGCCCACGGCGATCGGCCCGCTGATGGCAGCGACGCGGCCACGGCCACGGCGGGCGCTCCCGAGCAGGTCGGTCAGCGTCTCCCACTGCTTCTCACGCTCGACGAACCTTGCAACCACTGCGTTCCCTTCACCGGGGGTGTTCGGATGTGCGCCCGGCGGTGCACCGGGTCCTGCGTTCCTCGCGGTCGCCGGGCGGGCGGCGGTTCGTGCGGCCCGCCCGGCGACCGGCTCAGCCCTTCCGGGTGGCTGCTGCGAGCTCTTCGGAAACGATCTTCAAGATCTGCGGCTGTTGCTTGGCGAGGAAGAAATGGCCACCGGGGAAACTCCGGAGGTCGAATCCACCGAGGGTGTGGCCTTCCCAGGCTTCGGCTTCCTCGCGGCTGGTGCGCGGGTCGGATTCACCGGTCAACACGGTGACGGGGGTCTTCACCGTGTGCTCGGGAGCGGCGCGGTAGTTCTCGATGGCCGTGTAGTCGCTCCGTATGGCGGGGAGCACCATGCGCAGGATTTCCTCGTTGCCGAGAATGGCGGCGTCGGTACCGCTGAGTTCGCGCATTTCGGCGACGATGCCGTCGTCGTCGCGCAGATGCACGGTCTCCGGGCGGTGGCTGGAGGGCGAGCGCCGGCCCGAGGCGAAGATGTGGACCGGGGCGATGCCGTGGTCACGTTCGAGGCGGCGCGTCACCTCGAAGGCGAGGACGGCGCCCATGCTATGGCCGAACAGGGCCAACGGGCGGTCCGCCCAGGGCAGGAGTGCGCTGGTCAACGCGTCGGCGTAGACACCGATGTCGGTGATGCAGGGCTCGTGCCGGCGGTCCTGTCGTCCCGGGTACTGCACGGACAGGACGTCCACCGCGGGCGCCAGTGCCTGGGCCATGGGGAAGTAGAAGGAGGCGGATCCGCCCGCGTGCGGCAGGCAGACGAGCCGGATCGCAGCGTCGTCCGCGGCCTGATAGCGGCGGATCCAGGCGTCGGCGTTCTGATTGTCGATCAAGGGGATGAAAACTCCGTGTTCTTGTCCGGGCACAGCGCGACAGTCCGTCAGACCCGGACATTGCGACTACATCCGTACAGGCGTTCCGTTTGCCCCATGTCTAGCAGAGCTCCCCCTACGTCCAGTACCCCTACATTTGCCCCCTACGACGACTGGAAATCAGCCGGACGACAACGTGCGCAGTGGGGGCGATTCCTGGCCACACACGTCGGGCAGCGGGGCGCACCGGGTCCACAAGGCCCTTATGGCCGGTCGAGCCAGACGGGCCGATGGCTCTAATGCAGCGGCTGAAGCGACCTGGTGGGGAACACATTCAGCCACGTAGGCGAGACCACCGTGCCGGGTGTTCGCTCATTTCTTGAACGAACTGCAACATTGCGGGCTTCACACCCTCGCTTCACACCCTCGCTTCACACCCTCGCTTCACACCCTCGCTTCACGCCCTCGCTTCACGCCCCCGCTTCACGGGAGACCTCCACGGGAGACTTCGCGAGCAACCTGGGGCACGGTGGGTGGTTCCGTAGCGTTCGGGCAGGTCTCCTCAGGGAATCCCGGTCCGGGTCCGATGGAACGCATCGTTGCTGATGCTGCGGCGATCGGCCCCCCGCGCGCCGACCCCCACGACCACGGATCGCGGGCCCGTGCACAGCCACCCGTGCGTCACCCCGCGTTGACTCCTGTCCACCGGTCGATTGACAGCCGGGTCCGTCGGTCGGTTGTCCACGTGCACCCCTCCCGCTCCCTAACGTTGCAGGTGGAAGATCCGGGAGAGCCGCAACGCGCCCCCGTACTCATCGACATGAGGGGGACTTGACCCATGAGCCCGTTCTTGACCGCACTGATCGCCAGCTCGGTGATTCTGGTCATCATCCTGTCCACCGACCTGGGCACCCGCAAAGTCACCAACATGCGGTTGCTGCGCTCGATCATCGCTGTCGCGATCGTGATCGCGCTGTTCGTCCACACCCTCCCGCTGGGGGGCAACGACCCTTGGCTCCAGCTGGCCGGTATCGGTGCGGGAGTCGTCTTTGGCCTGATCGCCGCGGTCCTGCTGCCCGCCCACCGGGGCTCCGACGGCGAGATCTACACCAAGGGCGGCATCACCTATGCGATCGTCTGGACCTTGATGTCCGCCTCCCGCGTGCTCTTCGCCTACGGTTCCGAGCACTGGTTCACCGAGGATGTCATTCGCTTCAGCATCGAGAACAAGCTGAGTGGGCAAGACGTCTACTCAAACGCCTTCGTCTTCATGGCACTGGCCATGGTCCTTGTACGCACGGCTGTTCTGCTCGGCAAGCGCCGCCGGCTGCGCGGCGCCCAGGCTCCGATTCCCGATGAGGCTGTCAATCGGGTTGCATGACGGGCGATGTGGGGTTGTGGCACCGGCCAGGGCCGGCTGTCCCCCCGCGCGGTCACCCCGGACGTGATCGCAGGCATGACCGGGCTCCGGACCGCGGCCTCCGAGGCCCCGGAGTGACCGACGACTGAGGGCCGGACCGCCCGGTGGAGGGCGGTCCGGCCTTCGCTCGCGCCGGGGGTTATCCGTTGACGACGTGGTCGTAGCGCAGCGCGACGTAGCCCGAGGCGGCGTGGTGCTGCCGCGCATGGGTGGGAAACCGGCGGCGCAGTACGGCCACGATCTCGCGGATCTCCTGGGCGGGCGTGCAGGGTGTGGCGACGAAGGAGAGCCGGTCGGGGGCGGGCGGGGTGAACAGGAGCGCCTGTTCCGCCGTGCGGACCATCAGGTGTCCGGGGTGGCCGGGCGTGGTGCCTGCCGGAAAAACGTTTGACGCCCGTCGGCGTCCGACGGTCGGATGACATGCCATGAGCACAGGGCACATGCATCCCGGCACACATCCCATCGACGACGACCTTGTGCGGCGACTGATCGCCGGGCAGTTCCCGCAGTGGGCGGAGCTGGCGGTGGAGCGGTTTCCGTCCAGCGGCACGGTCAACGCCATGTACCGGCTGGGCAATGACATGGTCGTACGGCTTCCGCTGGTGAAGGGCGGGGCCAACGACGTGTTGCTGGAGCGGACGTGGCTGCCCCGACTCGCACCCCACCTGCCCACACCCATCCCCGAGGTGCTCCGGGACGGGCAGCCCGCCGAGGGGTATCCGTGGCCGTGGTCGGTGTACAAGTGGCTCACGGGGGAGAATCCTGAGGCGGGGGCGCTGAGCGAACCTGTCCTGCTGGCCGAGGACCTGGCCGAATTTGTGGCAGCGACGCGGAGCATCACCCTGCCGGGTGCGCCGCGGGCCCATCGCGGTGGGCCGATCGCCTCGCTCGACGCAGAGACCCGGGCAGCGATCGAGGAACTGCGCGGGATCCCGCAGGAGGGCGTGGACTGCGATGCTGCCGCCGCCGCATGGGAGGAGGCGCTGCGGGCCCCGGGCTGGGACGGCCGGCCGGTGTGGCTGCATGCCGACCTCATGCCGGGCAACTTGCTGGTGGACGGCGGCAGGCTGACGTCGGTAATCGATTTCGGGTGCCTGGGCGTGGGTGATCCGGCGTGCGATCTGTTCCCGGCGTGGAATCTGCTGCCAGCCGATGCGAGGGAGGTCTTCCGCGAGGCGCTGGGCGTGGACGACGCGACCTGGATCCGCGGCCGGGGGCGGACGCTCTCACAGGCGCTGATTGCGCTGCCGTACTACCGAAGGACGAACCCGGCGATGGCGCGCAATGCCCGTCACGTGATCCGGACGGTGCTCGACGAAGGCTGAACGGTGACGGTCGCCGGCCCCGGCCCCGGCCCCGGCCCAGGCTCCGCCGAGCCGGGCCTGCTGCTCTCCGGCAGCGAGACGATGCCCAGGCAGGAAGCCGAAGCCCTCGCCATCGACGTCGCCCGCCGCAGCACACCGGCCGAGGGCGGCTTCCGCACCTTCCAACCCGTCGTCAACGCAGACGCCTGCCTGCTGTCGGGGGCGCAGGAGGATTCGTGGATGGCGCGGAAAGCTCTGCAAGTGCCGAGGGGGAACGTGATGTTCGGCGCGCTGCTGCATGCCGCGGACGGGCTGCGCCAGGGCGAGCAGCTGACCGTCCTGGAGGAAAATCTGCCGGACGTACTGCGGAGCGGAGCGTGGTGCCCGAGGACGAAGTCAAGAAATGGGGCCACGTCTACCGTGAGTCCGTAACCGCCCGCAAGGTGCTGGTGGGGGTGCCCGAGGTCATCACAAGCCGTCCGGTCTCCCTGGGCTACAGCTTCGCGGACCCGACCGCCGGCGTCGACCGTCCGGCGGGGCAGCAGGGAGAACGGTCATACGGGCGGGTCAGATCGCAGCCCGACCCCGCCGACGGTGCGTCGTCACCGGACACTGCGCGCGGCCGCTGCGCCGCCTTGCCGCCATCGGCCCCGACCGGGCGTTGCGCCGGTTCCCGACCGGAGGCGGCCGGCGGCACGGTGGCGGGGCACTGCCCGCCGCCCGTCCTGCCTCGTCCCAGCGCGCCATGTACGCCAGCGCCGGACCGGAACCTGGCCGGGGTGGGAGGGTACACGCCTGAGGCTCTCACCCATCGGGTGGAGCGGGAAGGCGCGGGCCGGTCGGTGCCGCGCCGGGCGGTGAGCCGATCGCGGTCGGCGGGCATGGGGAGGCCAGTGATCGTGAAGCTGGGCGTGGGGTCTCGATCCCCAGGTCGATGCGCGACAAGCTCACGGCGGAGCAGCTGGACGCGCTGCGGAAGCTGGGCGTCAAGTGAGCGCGACAGAGACGGCTGGACGGGCTTGCCCACGGTCCCCTTGAGCCTGCCCACGCCGGGGACGGTCATCGAGGACATCATGACTCATCCGTCTCCGGCCGTCGGCCAAGCCGCACGTCAGCACAGGACCTCGGTGTCTCACCGTGGCATTCGCCGAGGGCTGTCCGCTACGAAGCGACCGTACGGGTCGCTGCCAGCAAAGAGTGGTTGTGACCAGCACCAGAACGGGGTGGAAGGTTCCGGGGAAACCCTTCGAGGACATCACTACTGACCTGCAACCCTGGTGAGATGCTGCTCAAACTGACCGGCTCCAGTTGTTCGGGCAAGACCACGCTCGCCTACTCCGTGGGCGAGCGGCTGGGGCGGATTGCCGTCCACGACTTCGACGAGCTCGGCGTACCGGAAGCCGCCGATCGCCAGTGGCGAAACCGCATGACCGAGATGTGGGTGCGTCGCGCGCTGGAATACCAAGCCCGCGGAGTCGACCTCCTGCTGACCGGGCAGTCCCCGCTGGGGGAGGTCCTGGCCAGCCCCTCCGCCCCGTTGCTGGACGGCATCGCGGTCTGTCTGGTCGACGTGTCCGACGAGGCCCGGCGCGGCAGGCTCACCAAGCGCGACCCGGACCGATGGGACGCTCCGGCGGTCGACGCCTTTCTCGGCTGGGCCGCTTGGCACCGCAAGCACGCCGAGGATCCCCGATCCCAACCCGACGTCATCATCGACGACAGCTGGCCGCGCATGGCCTGGCGCCGCTGGACCGGGTGGATCTCCCACGATCGGCGATGGTGCACCCACCTCCTCGACACCACGGACCAGCCTGTCGCGGACTCCGTGGATCAGGTTGAGCAATGGGTGACCGAACAGCGCGACGCGCTTCGATCCGGCCGTCTCCCCCTGTCACGGGGCTGGTCAGACCAGACAGCAGCCCGAGCCGACCACGACTTTTGATCCGCTTTCGCAACAGACCCCGGTAATGCGGCGGGTGGGCATTGCTCATGCTGGTCGGTTGCGGCTTGGCGCCGCGCCGAGGGAAAGGGCAGCTGCGGCGAGCGAGAACACGGCGAGGAGGAGGAACAGGGCGGGGTAGCCGCCGAGGAGGCCGGCAAGTCCCACGCCCGCGAAGGGGGCGAGGGCCGCGGCGATGGAGGCGGGTGCGCTGAGGAGGCCGGAGAGGCGGCCGTAGTGGGTGGTGCCCCAGCGGTCGGTGACGGCGGTGGCCTGCAGAAGGGTGAGGTTGCCGCGGACGGTTCCCGCCAGCACTGCGAAGAGGGCCAGGAGTGGCAGGGGGTTGGGGATGAGGGCGAGGGCCGTTGTGGTGGCTCCGCCGGCTGGGATCAGGGCGGCGGTGCGCGCGGTGACGCCGGTGCGTCGGGCGAGGGTGGCGTGGAGGGTACGGCCGAGGGTCTGGCCGGCTCCGCCGAGTCCCAGCACCCAGGCGGCTTCGGTGGCGGTCGCGCCGCGCTCGGTGAGCAGGGGGACGAGTCCCATGACGACGGCGTACATCGCGAATCCGGACAGGGTCAGGGCTGCGGCGAGGAGGAGGAAGGGGCAGCTGCGCTCCACCGCCCGCCCCGTGGTGATGGCGTGCCGGGGGTGGACCGCCGGGGCGGGCGGCCAGGGTGCGCGCAGGGCGAGCGCGTGCGCGGGGATGGTCACGAGGGCGAGGACGGCAGCCAGGATGAGGTAGGTGGTGCGCCAGCTGAAGTGTTCGGCGAGAGCCGCGGTCAGGGGTGCGAAGACGGTGGAGGCGAGCCCTCCGGCCAGGGTGACGATGGTGAGGGCGCGCACGCGGTCCTCGCCCCACCAGCGGGTCAGGGCGGCGAAGGCGGGATGGTAGAACGTGGCGGCCATGGCCACGCCCGCAAGGAGCCATCCGGCCGTGAACACGGCGAGGTTCGGTGCCCAGGCGATGGTCAGGAGCGCCAGCACTGCCAGGACGGAGCCGGCGGTCATGACGGCGCGTGGTCCTCGTCGGTCGAGGATGCGGCCGATGGAGATGCCGGCGAGGGCGGAGACGAGCAGGGCGCCGGAGAAGGCGGCGGCGGTGGTGGCCGGTGACCAGCCCGTCTGAGTGGTGATGCGGGAGTTCAGGACGGGGAAGGCGTAGTAGACGATTCCCCAGCTGGTGATCTGGGTGGCGCACAGGGCGGGCAGTGCGGCGCGCGGCCGTGACCGGACCCCCGTCCCGGTCACGGCCGCGTCGGCCTGGGTGTGTTGCATGGAGGTCAGCAGCTGCCGGAGGAGGCCGGGGCGCCGATCGTGAGGGTGGCCGGGGCCGCGCAGCAGCCGCCACCGGTCTCTTCGGCGGCCCGGGGCTGGTCGAAGAGACCGGCGCCGCCGCAGACTCCGGTTTCGGGGAGGGTGAGTTCGACGCGCTCGGCGGCGTCCTGGTCGCCGGCGAGGTGGGCGGCGATGGAGCGGACCTGCTCGTAGCCGGTCATGGCGAGGAAGGTGGGGGCGCGGCCGTAGGACTTCATGCCGACGAGGTAGACGTCCTTCTCCGGGTGGGAGAGCTCGTTCACGCCGTGCGGGTAGACGGTGCCGCAGGAGTGCTGGTTGGGGTCGATCAGCGGGGCGAGTGCGACGGGGGCTTGGAGGCGCTCGTCCAGGCCCAGGCGCAGCTCGGAGACGAACGACAGGTCGGGGCGCAGGCCGGTGAGGACGATGACCTCGTCGACCGCGTCGAGGCGGCGGCCGTCTTCGGCGACCAGAACCAGGCGGCCGTCGCTGTCGCGTTCGACGGCGTCGGTGCGGAAGCCGGTGACCGCGTCGGCGTGGCCGCCGTCGACGGCGGCCTTGGCCGCGAGGCCGAGGGCGCCGCGGGCGGGCAGCTGGTCGGCGCTGCCGCCGCCGAAGGTGGACCCGCAGATGCCGCGGCGCAGGATCCAGGTGGCGTGGGTGCCGGCGCCGTCCTCGGCCTCGGCGAGGTCGGCGAGGTAGGCGAGGGCGGTGAAGGCCGAGGCGCCGGAGCCGATGACGGCGGTGCGCTTCCCGGCGTACCGGACCCGGGCGGCCGGGTCCTTGAGGTCGGGGATGCGGTAGGAGATCCGGTCGGAGGCGGCCTGCTCGCCGAGCGCGGGGAGGCCGTCGCCGCCGATCGGGCTGGGGGTGGACCAGGTGCCGGAGGCGTCGATGACGGCGCGGGCCAGGAGCCGCTCCTCACTGCCGTCGGCGCCCACGACGCGGATGGTGAAGGGCTGGCTCTCGCGGTCGGCGTCCACGACGCGGTCGCGGCCGGCGCGGGAGACGCCGGTGACGGTGGCGCCGTACCGGACGCGCTCACCGAGGACATCGGCGAGGGGCTGGAGGTAGAGCTCGGCCCAGTCGCCGCCGGAGGGGTAGGTGGCGCCGTCGGGCGCGGTCCAGCCGGTGGGGGCGAGGAGCTTCTCGGCGGCCGGGTCGACCACTTCCGACCAGGTGGAGAAGAGGCGTACGTGGGCCCACTCGCGGGTGGCGGTGCCCGCGGTGGGGCCGGCTTCCAGGACCAGCGGGGTGAGCCCGCGCGCGATGAGGTGGGCGGCGGCGGCCAGGCCGACGGGTCCGGCGCCGATGACCACGGTGGGCAGGTCGGCGGTGGTGGCAGGCGCGTTCACAGCAGGCTCCTCGTTTGTTTCGACATCCGTCGATGGCTTGCGGTGTCAGCATGGCAGTTGATTCGATGAGCGTCAACATAGACAGATGTCGAATTAGCTGCGGGGGTGGGAGTGTCGCTGTGACGGCGATCGAAGGCGACCGGTCCGGTGTTGTGCGGCCCGCCGCGCACCCTCGTCCACTGCTTCGACGTGTGTCAACATAGACGCATGTCGAATGTGAAGGCTCTTCCGCTGCTGGACTCCGCGACCGCCGCTCCGTGCTGCCCACCGCTGTCGGAGCGCCCACTGACGGCCGAGGAGGCCGAGCGGACCGCCCTCATGTTCAAGGCCCTGGGCGACCCGGTCCGCCTGCGCCTGTTCTCCCTGGTCGCCTCGCACGAGGGCGGCGAGGCGTGCGTGTGCGACATCTCCGACGTAGGCGTCTCCCAGCCGACCGTTTCCCATCACCTGAAGAAGCTGCGGGAGGCCGGACTGCTGTCCTCCGAGCGGCGCGGCACCTGGGTGTACTACCGGGTGGAGCCCTCGGTGCTCGCCGCCATGGGGCAGCTCCTCACCCGCGCGGCCGCCGCGTGAGCCTCACCATCGCGCCGCTGGCCGACGTGCACGCGGACGAGGTCCTGGCGATCTACCAGGCCGGAATCGACGAGGGCAACGCCACCTTCGAGACCACCGCCCCCACCTGGCGCGTGTTCGAGGAGGGCAAGCTGGCGGAACACCGTTTCGCCTGCGTCGGGCCGGACGGCAGGGTACGGGGGTGGGTGGCGGCGAGCGCGGTGTCGGACCGGTGCGCGTACGCGGGCGTCGTCGAGCACTCCGTCTACGTGCACCCCGGCGCCCGCGGCCAGGGAGTCGCCTCCGCGCTGCTGAGCGCCCTCATCGGCTCGACCGAGGCCGCCGGAATCTGGACGATCCAGTCCGGCATCTTCCCCGAGAACCGCGCCAGCCTCGCCCTCCACCAGCGGGCCGGCTTCCGCGTGATCGGCACCCGCGAGCGCGTCGGCCGCCACCACGGCGTGTGGCGCGACGTGGTCCTGCTGGAGCGCCGCAGCCCAACCGTTGACTGACGTCACCTCCCACCGGATCACCGTCCGCTGCCCGACCCGACGTGTCTGCCTTCCCTCCCGCTGGGACACCCGCGCGCGTTGCTCCCACGTCCGATGACCCGTGACGGCCCCTCTCGGACGCCCAGGTCGATATGGGCAGTCGAGTGGCCAAGTCGGTTACGGGAAGCGGGTGTTGCCTATCCCGCCGAATCGGGTAGAGACTGCTTGCGAGCCGAGAGAAGGTGCGCCCATGGCAGCAGCAGGACCGGAGCGCGTCGCCTGGTTGTCCGAGAGACAGTTGGCCCGAGCCTGGCCGACCATCCGGGCGACCTGCCTGGACGCCACCGCGAACGCCAACGGAGTCCGCAACAACCACCGTGTAGCGCACGGCACTTGGGGACCGGTCCAGTGGCGTGCGTACCATCCCGCGGACGTCGCCCGGGTGGCCAGGGCGATCGCCGACGGCACCGCCGAGCTCCAGCCGCACTGGCGGAACGACACCCCCGAGGCGAAGCTGCTCGATCAGCGCCTTCGCAGGGAGAACCTGCCCGGTGCCATCGGGTGCGGGCTGCTCATCGCCGTCCCGTTGTCGATCATCGTCGTTCTCCTGATCATGGCCTGGAACGCCGCCTCCGGATCGTCTTAGCCGGCGCGCCCCTGCGAGCACGGCGAGGGCGGGGCGGAAGCCGGCGCACCAGACGACGGCATCCGCTTCGGCTCGGGTGCCGTCGGCCCATTCGGGACCGGTGGCGGTGAGGCGGGTGAACATCGGCTTCGCCGCCAGAAGCCCGGCATCACGGGCCGCCCGGACCGCGGGCACCGCCACGATGTCGCCGAGAGCGGCAACGCCGCCGACGTCCGGGCCGCCCGAGTCGAGGGCGCGCTGGCGGGCGGTCGCGGCGTCGAAGAGGGCGCGGCCGTCGATGTCGTCGGGGAGGTAGCGGGGCGGGCGCTGGGTGACCCACGTCAGGTCGGCGGTGGATGCGAGGTCAGCGGCGATCTGGGCCCCGGAGTTCCCGCCGCCCACCACGATCACCCGCTGCCCGGCGAACTCGCCTGGGCTTTTGTACTGGACGGTGTGTCATGAGCCGAGCTGGTTGTCCGTGAACTTCTTGCGCCAGGCCAGCGACACATGGACGAGAGCCACGAGGACGGGGACCTCGATGAGGGGGCCGACGACGCCGGAGAGGGCCTGCCCGGAGGTGACGCCGAAGGTGGCGATGGCGACGGCGATGGCCAGCTCGAAGTTGTTGCCCGCCGCGGTGAAGGCGAGGGTGGCGGTGCGGTCGTAGTTCAGGCCGATCGCCTTGCCGAGGGCGAAGGTGCCGAATCACATCACCGCGAAGTAGACGAGCAGCGGAAGCGCGATCCGTGCAACGTCGAGGGGCTGGGAGGTGATGGTCTTGCCCTGGAGGGCGAAGAGGATGACGATCGTGAACAGCAGCCCGTACAGCGCCCAGGGGCCGATCTTCGGCAGGAACTTCGCCTCGTAGTCCTCCCGGCCGAGCTTCTTCTCGCCGATGCGACGGGTGAGGAAGCCGGCGAGCAGCGGGATGCCGAGGAAGATGACGACGTTCAGGGCGATCTTCCACACGGAGATGTCGAGGTGCTCGCCGTTGCCGAGGCCGAGCCAGCCGGGCAGCAGGTCGAGGTAGAACCAGCCGAGCACGCCGAAGGCGATGACCTGGAAGACGGAGTTCAGGGCGACCAGGACCGCGGCGGCTTCGCGGTCGCCGCAGGCGAGGTCGTTCCAGATGATGACCATGGCGATGCACCGGGCGAGTCCCACGATGATCAGGCCGGTGCGGTACTCGGGCAGGTCCGCCAGGAAGATCCAGGCGAGCACGAACATGAGGGCGGGGCCGAGGAGCCAGTTGATGACCAGGGAGGAGATCATCAGCCTGCGGTCGCCGGTGACCGCGTCGAGCTTGTCGTAGCGGACCTTCGCCAGCACCGGATACATCATGACCAGCAGGCCGACCGCGATGGGCAGGGAGATCCCGCCGATCGCGACCTCGGCGAGCGCGTCGTTCAGGCCGGGGATCAGTCGTCCGAGCCCGAGCCCGAGGCCCATGGCAAGCAGGATCCAGACCGCGAGGTAGCGGTCGAGCGTCGACAGCTTCGCCACGACCGAGGCGTCCTCGGTCGTCGCGGGAGCTTGGGTGGGGGTCACGGACAGGCCCTCTTGTTCTCGGCAGCGGAGCGAGCGGTGGCGGCCAGGTCGGCGAACTGGCCGGCGAGCTGGGCGATGACGTCCGGACGCAGCTTGTAGTAAGTGAAGCGGCCGCACGGTTCGGTCTCCACGACCCCGGCCTCTCTGAGCACCTTCAGGTGGTTGGACAGGTTGGTCTGCTTCGCGCCCGTCTCCTCCACGAGGTGGGTGGTGCACAGGGTCTCGCGGGCGAGCAGGGTCACGATCCGGAGCCTGAGGGGATCGGCCAGGACCCGGATCAGTTCAGTGTCGACTGACGTCATCATGGACTGATACTGTCACATCATTCCGGCCTGACATCAGTCTGGGCTGAGTCATGGGGCTGAGTCATGGATCATGCCGGCGCCCGGCAGACCCTGGTCGATGAAGGAAGAGGCGATGTCCTCCACCCCGCTCGCGTCCGTCCTGTTCGTCTGCATCCACAACGCAGGCCGCTCTCAGATGGCCGCCGGGTTCCTGCGCCACCTGGCCGGAGACCGCGTCGAGGTCCGCTCCGCCGGGTCCGTACCCGGCGAGCGGATCAACCCCTCCGCGGTGGCCGCGATGGCCGAGCTGGGCATCGACATCTCCGGCCAGAAGCCGAAGGTGCTGACCCCCGAGGCCGCGCAGGCGTCCGACTACATCATCACCATGGGCTGCGGGGACGCCTGCCCGTACTTCCCCGGCAAGACCTACCTCGACTGGCAGCTCGAAGACCCGGCCGGCCAGGGCGTCGAGGCCGTCCGCCCCATCCGCGACGAGATCAAGGGCCTCATCGAAGGCCTGATCGCCGAGATCGACACCAAGAAGCAGGGCTGACCCCGCGACCGACACGACCCCCACCACCGCCGCTGACGGCATACGCGAGGTCATCATCATCGGCTCCGGCCCCGCCGGATACACCGGCGCCCTCTACACCGCCCGCGCCCAGTTGTAGCCGCTGCTGTTCGGCAGCTCCATCTTCGTCGGCGGCTCCCTCACCACGACCACCGAGGTGGAGAACTTCCCCGACCGGGGGCGCACGCTCTCCCCCGGCAACGGCGGCCATCGGCATCGCCGTGACTCCGGCGGGCGCGCCCTGCCGCCTGATCGGATGCCGACCGCACGCTCAAGCCCCCGCCGCTGGTCCGGACAACGACCATGCGTGGCCCCGGGAAACCGGACTCCGGCCACTGCCGTCGGATCACGGCCGGTCGGGTCAGGACCGCGTCCAGGGCGCCGGTGACGGCGGCGGCCAGAGTCAGGAAGGTTCCTCCACCATCAAGACGATGCAGCCGATCCCGCACTCAGAACGAGGACACGGAACTGTTGCGGCGGGGGCGACCCAGGGTCCGCTGACCGTTGGTCGGCGGGCCCCAGCTCGGTGGAATCCTTCCCTTGCTGCCGGCGAGTGGGGAGATGCCTGGCCGCCATGGGTCACGCTGTGCGGTTCCAATGGCGGCGAGTCCGCGTGCTGCCTGCTCTGCGGTACCGGTGGGGGCCTCAGTGGGCGGGTTGCAGGGCGGGGTTGAGGGTGAGGCGGTTGTCGGTGGGGTGGTGGCCTTCGGGGCTGAACGGCGGGACCGTCCCGGGAATGCAGTCGGCGATCAGCAGGCAGTCATGGTGGCGGTCTTCGGCGGTGGCCGCGACAAGGGGTTCGCCGTCGGGCGCCCAGATGCCGGAGTTGCCCCGGTACTGCCAGGCGCCGACGGGGACCTGCTCCCAGCCGCGGCGATTGGCGTAAGCGATGAACAGACGCCAGATACTGGCCATGGCCGGGATGATGTGGCGGGTGGCGTCCTGGTAGGGAACTGGGCTCATGCTGCCGTCGGCCAGCCGAAAGTGGAAGTCCGCAGCCGTCGGCCCGAGGACAACCTGCGCGTTCTGTCCGGCGAGGTACTGGTACAGCGGCGGGAATTCGCACTCGTAGCAGTTGAGCACCCCCACTGCGATGCCGTTCATGGTGACGACGGGCGGCAGCTCCTGCCCGAAGGAGTAGTTGCGCCGCTCGGCGGCCCCGTACAGGTGGGTCTTGCGGTAGTTCGCCGCCACCAGCCCGTCCCCGGTGATCACGCTGATCGAGTCGTAGAAAGCGGTCCCGTCGCGTTCGGGGTAGGGCAGGACTACGGCCAGGGCGTTCTCCTTGGCCGCCAGCCGGGCGCGCTCGATCGAGGGACCCTCGCGGTGCTCGGCCAGCTCCCGGCACTGCTCGGGCCCGATGGCGTAGCCGGTGGTGTACTTCTCCGGGAACACCACCACCTGGCAGCCGTAGTCGGCCGCGAGCGCGGCAACCTCGACCAGGCGTTCCAGGTTCTGCTTCACCGCCTGCCGGGTACCGACAGGGCCCTGGCCCTGATACAGGGCCACCCGCAGCCCTTCACCGACAGCGGGCGCGGCATGCGAGGCGGAGCGGAACACGACACGGACGGGCTCGGTCATCAAAGGGACGTCCTCGGTGAAGGGCGGTCCAGGTGACCGCCACGCCAGCAAGAACGATTCACCGCGCCATCGGAAACCAAGATCCTCGTCCTCCACGCATCGAACCCGATCGACACGACCTCCCAGAGAGAGCTCACAACGGAACGGCAGAGAAGTCGGAACGGTCCGGCTCGGAGTGTCTTGCAGTTGCGCCGCCCCGCCGGCCTTCACCTTCAGCCAGCGGGGGAAGACGGCGGCATGTGCGGGAGACCCGAGGCTGACGCCGGTCGGTCTCGGGTCTGAGGCGAACCGGCGATCAGTTACGGATCAAGGCGGATGGCCCGGGCGGGGACGGACGCCAGGATGAGGCGACCCCATCAACGGGGCCCGCAAGCACCTGGAGAGCCCGATGACTGCATTGCCCCGCCCCAGGACGATGGCCCTCCCGGCCCTACTCGCCGCCCTCGTCGTCGGCTTACCCCTGAGTGCTGCCCCCGTCGCGTCCGCCGAGCAGCGTGCCGACAAGACCGCGTACGCAAGCGTCACGGGGAGCGCGGAGTTCGTCCTTCCCTACTACCCGGACAAGGACGTCCGCTCGTTCAGGTTCGACGCGCAGGCGGCTCCGTACAGTCGGCCGTTGCCGGGGATCCCGACGGGGCTTCCGACCGATGCTCGGGGCACGGTCACGGTCTCCCACTACTCCGCGGAGCGAAACAAGACCTACACGTCCGAGGGCCTCGTGGACTGCCTGGTCACCGGCCCCCACACCGCGACGCTGACGGCGATCATCACCAGGGTGAGCGACGGCGGCCCGGTAGATGACGTCGGCAAGCGGGTCGGGTTCAGTGTCTACGACAGCGGCGAGGACAAGGGGCGCTCCCGGGACCGCGTGGGCTTCTCCTGGAACGGAGTGAACCTGCTGCCGACCGGCGACGCCGTTCCCGCGGAGGCCCTGGTCGGCACCTGCATGGCCCCGGCCCCGTACGCCCCGGTGACCAAGGGCGGCTACACGGTCAGGCATGCCGAGCTGCTTCCTCTGCCGAAGGACTGACGGGCTGGCCGTTTCTCTCGGACCACCCGGCTGACCGGATGAAGACGTCTTTGTTCACGAGAGTTCTCGTGAACAAAGACGTCACCGCCACCAGGCGCTCAACCACCACCCGTCCAGCCCCAGCAGCTCACGGCTCCGCCGACTCGTGAGAGCGGCTGAGGGGCGGGACGCCGAGCCGACGGCTTGTGCGCTGGGCGCCCGGAGCAGCAGGACATCCGCGAACTGGGTGGCCGTTTCGGCTCATCCCGCAGTCCCTCACGGGTCCGGCTGCCACGCCGCCGCACACAATGAGGTCTCGGCCGCCTCCGCGTACAGGGCCGCGCCCAACCAGGCGCGGGCGAAGTCGGTCGGGTTGGCGGGGAGCAGGCGGCCGAAGGGGTCGCGGGCGCGCCGGGTGGCGGTGCGTTGCAGTTCGGCCAGGAGGTCGGCGGCGGTGGGGAGGGCCGAGCGGCGCAGCTGCCCGGCGTCGGCCGACAGCGATCCGGGGACGGCCAGGAAGGGGCGTCCGGCGGCGACGGCCTGTTCGAGGCGGCGGCGCAGGAGGTGGAGGGGGGCCGGGTCCGTCCCTCGACCGGTGGGGACCTGTGCGACGGGCGGCGGCGGGGCGGAGGGGAGGTCGGCGCGTTGCAGCCGGTCCAGCCCCAGGTCGACGCGCCGGGCGGGATCCGCCGGATGGGCGGCCGCCAGGAGCTGGAGGGTGGGCCGGGGGTCCGGGACGAGGCGGCCGACGACCCGCAGGCGCGTGCCGGGCAGGGCTGCCAGCATCCGGAGGTTGTCCCGGTACGCCAGTGCGGGATGGTCGTGGGCCGCGGTGAGCCGGAGCGTAAGGTCGCCGCACGTGGCGAGGAGGCAGTCGCCCCCGGTCTCGCGGGCGGGGCCCATGAGTGTCACGTCGAGGAAGAGCAGGTCGGCGCCGGGAGCGTCGGAGTGCAGGGCGCGCGCGGCCTGCACGGCGGCCGGCGGGACCCACAGGGCGGCAATGGGTTCGTCCGTCCAGGCCGCGCCCGACGCTTGGACCGCCTTGCACCCGGCGCCCGCGCCGAGGCGGCCGGTGGGCGAGACGGTGGCCCCCGACAGGGCGAGCCCGGCGTGGGACAGCTGGCGGTGGGTGAGCGCGGTATCGCCCAGGCGTACGGTGCGCCCGGCTGCCGCCGTGGCACGGCCGGGGCCGCCCGGGGCGACGTCCGAGACCGTGTGGAGGCGGCCGTCGGCGGCGGCGGTCCAGGTGATGGCGCCCGCGTAGCCGCCGGCGGTGATCAGGGGTTCGGTGAACAGGCCGTACAGGCGCAGGGATCCGTCCGGCAGGTAGGTCTGCCGGGCGGTGCCGCGCAGGGCGGCCAGTTCGGGGCCGGTCGCGTCGGGCAGCCGGTGGGCGGTGCCGAGCAGTTCTCGGACGGCTGCCGTGAGGTCGGCGAGGCGGTGGGCGGGGTCGGCGGAGCGGGCGGAGCGCAGCGCGGTGACGACGGAGACGGCGGCCGCGGCCGGGCGGGGCAGACCGCCGAGCTTGGCCGTGTGGGCCGCCCGCAGCAGCTCGGACTGCAGGACCGCTCCGGCGCCTTCGATGCCCGTGTCGAGCACGGCGGCGCCCGCGGCCCACAGGTGGCCGGCCGCGGCACGCTGATCGGGGGTGGCCGCGCTCTCCTGAGCCTGCGGCGTCTCCGGCGTCTCCGGCGTCTCCGGGGATCCGGCGTCCGCGCCGGAGGACGATTGCCCTGCGTCCGCGCCGGAGGCCGGGCGGGCAACGGGTTCGGCCACCAGGTCGGCCACCGGCGCGGCGGACGCGATCGCCGCCCGGTGCAGGCAGCCCGGGGCGAGCAGGCAGCCGCAGCGGATCGCGTCCACCGTGGTCACCATCCCGGCGGGGGCGTGGAGTTCCAGGCCGGTCTCGTCGTCGACCGCGATCCGTACGGTGTCGCCGTCGCGGGTGACGGGCCGGTCGGCGATCTTGGTAATGGCGGCGTCGAGCCGCTTGCGCAGCCTCGGCGAGAGCGCGCCGACGATCTCGGCGGTCACGGCGGGCGCGACGGCGGGCAGGTGGTGGCTCATGCGATCTTCTCCCCTACCCAGCGGGCGAGTTCGAGCGGGCTGAGGGCGGCTACCGGCATCCCTGCGGCGACGAGCTGCCCGGCGACGCCGGTCGAGTACCGGGGGCGGCCGGCGTCGTCCAGGCTCGCGCAGCCGAGTACGTGGCACCCGGCTCCGACGAGGGTGCGTACCTCGGAAAGGAGCCCGCCGACCGGGTAGCCCTCTTCGAAGTCGCTGATCACGACGACCAGGGTGCGGGACGGCACGGTCACCAGGGTGCGGGCGTGGCGCAGCCCGGCGGCGATGTGGGTGCCGCCGCCGACCCGTACCTCCAGCAGCAGGGACAGCGGGTCGTGCACGTGGTCGGTGAGGTCGATGACCTCGGTGGAGAAGGCGAGGAAGTGGGTGGAGAGGGTGGGTACCCCGGCCAGGACGGCGGCGGTGAGGGCCGACCAGATGGTGGAGGCCTCCATGGAGCCGGAGACGTCGGTGACCAGGACCAGCCGCCAGTCGGCGGCGCGCCGGGCGCGGGAGCGGAACACCGGGTGCTCGGGGATGATCTGGACGCTGCCGTCGGCGGTCCGGCGGGCGGTGGCGAGGTTGGCGCGCAGGG
Source organism: Streptomyces sp. NPDC006529 (assembly GCF_040611795.1). Taxonomy (NCBI): domain Bacteria; kingdom Bacillati; phylum Actinomycetota; class Actinomycetes; order Kitasatosporales; family Streptomycetaceae; genus Streptomyces; species Streptomyces sp. NPDC006529. Next base: position 29,308 of record NZ_JBEXPB010000013.1, read on the forward strand.
TGCGGGCCAGGTCGAGCTGTCCGCCGGGGCGTCGGCTCGGGCGGGGCAGCGTCATGCCGGTCAGGGCGGGGCGCAGCCGGGTGGCCAGCTGCCGGGTGAGTTCGTCGACGAGCCGGCGGACGAGGGGGCGGAGTACGCCGAGCCGGGCCTCGGGGAGGCCGCCCGCGTGCTGGAGTACCGTGCGCAGCAGGTCGACGGAGGGGCGGACGACGGCGGGGTCGAGTTCGCCCAGGACGTCGCGGCGGCCGGTCGCGGCGGCCGCGGCGAGAACCTCCTCGCGGATGCCGGGGCCGAACAGGGCGGACAGTTCCTCGGACCATTCGCGGACGCCGGGGTAGGGCGCCTGGCGGCCTCCGCGGTTGCCCGCGCCGAGATCGCCGCGGGAGCCCTCGCCGCGGCCGTTGCCGTACAGCTCGTCCAGCGCGGTGGCCAACGGCGCTGCGGATGGGGGCAGTTGCTCCGTGCGGCGGCCGAGCACCAGTCGCCAGCGGTCGGCGGGGGCCAGGACGCGGTCCGGTGCGTGTGCGGTCTTCCCGGCCGCGAACGCGGCCGGTGGCAGGCCGGCCCGTGGTGCGGCCGCGCGGTCGGCGGCGCCACCGGGCGCAGCGGCGGCCGGGGCCGGTGGCTGGCCGGGGGCGTGCGGCGGCGTACCGGTCAGGCCAGGGGGCGTGGGCTCCGCCGCGGTGGCTGGTGACGGTTCGCCGCCGCGGTGATCGCCGTCTTGCGGCGGCGTCGCGGACGGTCCGCAGAGGTCGGGTTCCGCCGGGAGGGCGGGTGGCAGGAGGCCCAGCCGGGCCAGGGTCTCGCGCGCGGCCAGGTCGGCGCGGGTCCACAGCGCCAGCGTGGCGGGGTCGATGCCGTCCGTGTCGGTGACCAGGCCGGCTGCGTCCCCGAGCCGGGCCTCCACCGCCGCGAGCAGCCGGTCGCGGGCGGCGGGGCTGAGTGTGTCGAAGCCGCCGCGCAGCGCGGGCAGGCGGTCCAGGAACGCGGTGTCCGCGAGGTCGGTGACCCGGTCCAGCACCGGGTCGAGGACGGGCGCCATGGTCTCCAGGAGCGGAGCGGCCGCGGTGAGCAGGCCGGTGAGGCGCGCGGTCAGCGCGGTCCGGGTGGCTGCGTCGGTGGCCGCGTCCACCCAGGACGCGGTACGGGTGCCGAAGGCGTGGGCGTCCTCGTGGCCGAGCAGGACGCGGACGGCTCCGGCCGCCCCGGACATCAGGGGCGAGCCGTCGGCGGCCAGCCGGGTGAGGGCGTCGGTGAGCCGGATCCCGCCGAAGACGTCGGCGCGGTGGGCGAGTTCGAGCAGGGCCCGGGCGTCGTCGGGGTCGTCGGAGCCGGTGAGGCCGTCGACCTGGCGGACGGCGGCCGAGGTGAGCAGTTCGCCTGCCGCCGCCGACCGCGCGGCGCGGTCCGGGTCCGGGCCGAGTCCGGCGACGTGGCCGGCCCGGATACGGTCCAGCAGGCCGAGGGCGGCCAGCAGTTGGGGCAGCGTGCCGGTGGCCGGGACGACCTCGGCCAGTTCCGTGAGCCGTTCGTCTGCCAGTGCGGGCAGTCCGCAGGCGGCGGCCTGCGCGAGGCCGTCGGTGCTCTGGGCGGCGGTGGGCCCTCCGTCGTCCTGTTCGGCTCGGCGCCGTTCGCGCAGCAGGCCTTCGGCGGCCTGGGCCGGGGTGGCGCCGCGGATCCCGGCGGCGGTGAGCATGGCGGCGGTGGCCGGGGTCCAGCGCACCTCCCACCGGGTGGTCAGGGCCTCGCCGGCGCCGGCGCCCGTGACGGGCGTCGACGTGGCGTAGGGGATGCCGCAGACCGTCAGCCGGCGCAGCAGGAGTTCGCGGCGGCGGTCGAGGTCGGAGCGCAAGGGGTCGAGCCGCAGGTCGCGGGCGGCGGGGCCCGTGTCGGCGGGACCGGGCAGGCCCAGGGCCGCGACCTCGTCCTCGACGGCCGGTGCCAGACCACTGCGCGGGGCGGCGGGCGCGGGCCGGCCGGAGCGGGTGCCGACCAGGACCCGTTCCAGCGATCGGGCGACCGCGCGCCCCCGGCCGAGGGGTTCGCCCTGGGTCAGTACGGTCTGCACGGCTTCGATGAGTTCGCCGCGGCCGGGCGCGGGCAGGTCGCGCAGCCGGGCGAGGTCGCCCGCCAGCCGGACGATCTCGCGGGCGTCCGCGGGCCCCGAGGGGTGGTCCTGCGCACGCAGTTCGCCGCAGATCCGTACGGCCGTGGTGAGCAGCGCCTCGTACAGGGCGGCCGGGCGGCCCGCCGCCTCCAGAACGAGGTGCTGCCATTCGGGGTCGCGGATGCCGGCCGGATAGCCGGAACGCTCGTCCAGCAGCGGATAGGTGTACGGGATGAGGGAAACGGTCCAGGCCGGCCCGCTGGGGAGCGCGTCCTCGGGCGGCACCGGGCCGGGCCCGGGGCCCAGCAGCGCCGGGGTGTGGAAGGCGCCCACGACCACGGCTGCCCGGCGGCCGGCGGCCGTGGCCTCCTCGATCCGGGCGCGCATCCAGCGCTCGCGGGCCAGGTCCGACGCGGCCACCGCCCCGGCCCGTTCGGCGTCGTGCCGCAGTGCCCAGCCCGTGAGCAGGGCTGCACGGCGCAGCGCCTCGGGCGGGGAGCCGGGGGCGGCGGTTTCCACCAGACGGTCCCACAGGTCCTCGCCGGGGCGGCCGGTGAGGCGGGCGGTGAGCGCCTCGCGCAGCCCGGGTCCTTCGTGCCCCGCCCCGGCCGGGCGCGGGGGCTCGTGCCGGGCGGGGTCGGACAGCGGAAGGTCGCAGGCGATCACGGGGACGTCGTGGCGGGCGGCCCAGCGCAGGGCGACGAGTTCGGGCGAGAAGTCGGCGAACGGGTAGAAGGCGGGCCCGCGCCCCTCCCCCGCGCCGTCCCTGCCGGAGGTGGCGGGGACGGCGGCCAGGGCGACGGGGGCCCGGGTGTCGGCGTGGGCGAGCCAGGGCAGCCACTCCTGCAGATCCGCGGGGAGCTCGACGAGCAGCACCTCGGGCTTCGCCGCCTCCAGTAGCTCCGGCATGACGGCGGCGAGCGACGGCGCGTGGTGGCGCACGCCGATGAGGTACGGGGCGGTGGGGTCGGTCAGGGCCGCCACCGCCTCGTCCGGAGTCATGGCGGGGGCGGCGGAGTCCGGTGGAACGGTGGACTCGGACAGGGCGGTGGAGGTTTCCGCAGGGGTGGCGGCCGGGGACGGAAGGGTCATGGCGTCAGTTCTCCAGGGCCGGGCGCAGGTCCCACAGGGTGCGCCAGGTGGCCGAACCCTGCTCGGCGCGGCGGCGCACCGCGCCGTCCCAGTAGCCCAGCAGCCGGGCGGCGTCGGCCGGGTCGTCCTTGCGGACCACGCCCAGCAGGTGCCCGGGGAGCAGGGACAGCACGTCCCGGTCGCCCGGGAAGTACGCGGCGGCCAGGGCCAGCGAACCGGCCACGGACACCGCCTCCGCGGTGCTCATCACCGTGGAGGGGCGCTCGACCTCCCAGCCTTCGGCCGACCGCCCGTCCCGCAGGTCGCGGAAGGCGGTCACGAGGGCTTCGAGGATCGCGTCGTCCACCTGGAAGGGGGCACCGGCCCGGGTAACGGCCGCATGGGCCTGGCGGCGTACCAGGGCGGTCTCGGCGTCCAGGTCACCGATGGGGCCGACGGTCTCGAAGTTGAAGCGGCGCTTGAGGGCCGCGGACATCTCGGAGACGCCCTTGTCGCGGAGGTTGGCGGTCGCGATGAGGGTGAAGCCGGGGGCGGCATGGGCGAGGGCGTCGGCGCTGCCGGCGAGCTCCGGGACGGCGATGCGCCGTTCGGACAGGAGTGAGACCAGGGCGTCCTGGACCTCGGGCAGGCAGCGGGTGATCTCCTCGACGCGGGCCACCGCGCCACGGGTCATGGCGGTGAGGACCGGGGAGGGCACCAGGGCCTGCCGGGTGGGGCCCTGGGCCAGGAGCAGCGCGTAGTTCCAGCCGTACTTGAGCTGGTCCTCGGTGGTGCCGGCGGTGCCCTGCACCACCAGGCCGCTGGTGCCGCACACGGCGGCGGACAGCAGCTCGGAGAGCATCGACTTGGCGGTTCCGGGCTCGCCGACGAGCAGCAGCCCGCGTTCTCCGGCGAGGGTGACGACGCAGCGTTCCACCAGGGCGCGGTCGCCGACGAACTTCTGCTCGACCACCAGCTTGCGGGGGACGCCGTCGGGCGCCGCGGCGCCCTCGGGCAGCCGCAGGGCCTCGCCCGCGCTGCCCATCACGAAAGTGACGACGGCGCGCGGGCTCAGCAGCCAGGCGGGCGGGCGGGGGCCGTCGTCGTAGGCGGCGAGGAAGGCCAGTTCGGTGGCGTGGCGGTCCTCGGGCGGACTGACCTGCCGGCCGGACGGGGGTGCTGACGGGGGTACGGGAGTGGTGGTGTCGGTGGTCATCGGCGGCGGCCCTTCCGGGTGGCACGGGTGGTGAGTTCTTCGAAGGCGGGGGCGTCGCCGTCCTTGACACGGCTCCATGCGCGGGCGAACAGGGCGGGCACCGGCAGTTGCGGCACGGCCCGGGTGTGGTCGCGCAGCGGGTAGAGGGGTTCCTTCCAGGTCTCCACCGGCAGGGCGGGGGCCTTGAAGTCGTGCCAGCCGCAGGGCAGGAACAGGGTCCGGCCCGCGCGGGACCGCTTGGCCTCCAGGACCAGGCCGGTGGCGGCCAGTTCGGTCCTGGCCTTCTTCGACCGGCCCGGCGTCCAGCCGGTCCAGCGCGCGCGGTCGCGGTCGGTCGGGTCGGGCAGTGCGAGCAGTTGCAGGTAGAGCGCGGCCGCGTCGTCGCCCAGCCCGTGGGTCGCGGCCACCTCGGCGACCAGCTCCGGGACCGAGCGGGCGGGGTCCTGGGCGTAGCCGGTGAAGCCGTCGGCAGCCGATCCGGCCAGGACGGCCTGTTCGAGGTCGTCGCCGAGCAGGGCCCGCACGGCGGCCAGGGAGTGGCAACGGCCCGGGCCGACCAGCCCTTCGAGCAGCCCGAGAACGGGATCGTCCGCGCCGGTGATCCCGGCCGTGCGCACCAGCGTCATCTCGTTGTCGCCGTACCAGGGGCGCAGCACGAGGGCGTCCCCGAGCCGGGTGAGGCCGTCGGCTCCCGCCCCTCCCGTCGCGGGCAGTCCGTACGCCGTGCGCAGCGGGACCGCGGTCGGGGTGCCCTTCTCCGTCCACTCCACGTCCAGGTCGAGGATGAGGCCGGGGTCGGCCAGGCGCCTGCGCAGCGCGGCGAGTGCGGCCGGGAGGTGGGCGCGCAGCGGATGGCCGTACGGCAGTCCGTACGCCAGCCCGCCGAGCGCCGCCACCGCGCTCGTGAGGCTTCCGCGGGCGGGGACCGCGGCCGGATCCTCCGCCACGAGGTCGCCGTCCTTGTCGAGGCGCATCGCGGTGGTGCGGCTGAGCCACGCGGTGCGGCCGGGGTTGAGGACGGCTTCCGCCGACGCCGTGGAGACACCGGCCAGGGCGTCTCCCAGCTCCTCCGGCAGCCGGACCAGCGATCCCAGGCGCTCCGCCCAGGTCTCGGCGGCCGCCTCGGTGTCGGGGCCGCTCTCCCACAGGTCGGCGGGGTCGGCGGGCAGCAGCGCGTCCAGCAGTGCCAGCCGGTTGCCGGCGCCGAGCGCGCTCAGCCTGGCGTCGGCCCGTTCGGCCTGCCGGGCCTTGAGGCCCACGAGGGCCAGCCCGGCGGCGTCGAGTCCGCCGGTCCCCGCCGCGACGAGAACGGCCGCCTGTGCGGGGCCGATGCCGGTGGCGGCGTCGAGTGTGACGGGCGCCTCGGGCCGCCACGGCGCGGCGCCGCGCTCGCGGACGAGGCGGATCAGCGGGAGCAGGCGCTCGTGCGGGAGGGCGGGGTTGTGCCGCTGGTCCTCGTGGTGGGTGAAGTCGGCGATCTGGCCGAACGCCCCTTCCGGGTCGTGGTCGAGGGCGAGCCAGTGGACGCGGTCGTTGCGGTGGGTGTGCTCCCGGCGGAGGATCACCACCGTGCGGTCGCCGCGGCGCAGCACCTGGCCGAGCCGCTGCCTCTTGCCGACCCGGTCCTCACTGTCCTCCTCGCACAGCAGGACCTGCCGCAGGGCGCCCGCGGGGTGGGCGAGCGGGCCGGTGGCGACCGCTTCCAGGAGGAGCAGCAGCGCCTCCCGGTGTTCGTCGGTGGTGGTGGGGGCGGCGGCGCGGTAGGCGAGGGGGCCCAGGGCGTCCAGGAACGGCAGCCAGGCCAGGTCCATGCCGGGGACGGTGTGGGTCTCGCTCGTCCAGCCGTCGCCCAGAACCGGCAGCGGGGCCGGGTCGGGCAGCGGCTTGCCGTCGGCGGGCTTGCCGGACAGGACCTGGTTGACGGAGAGGATCTGCTGGAGGCCGCTCCACTTCGCTTCGCGCCCCCAGTAGCCGTACCTGCCCGGCGCGGCGATCCCGTTCACGGCGGCGGTCAGGGTCGTGTCGTCCCCGTGGACGGGCCGGTGGTCGGCGTACATCCCGTCGCCGTGCCGCTTCGCGCCGTGCGGCTCGTCCTGCGGGGGTGCCACGTAGGCGGCGGTGGCGGCGCGGTGGCGGGCGGCCGTCCGCACGAGCGCGCTCACGCCGGTGCGCAGCCGGGGGTCGGTCAGCGCGGGCAGCGCCGTGGCCACGGCGGCCTCGATGAGCTCGTCCGCGGAGGGACCGTTGTACGACGTGTCGGCGGCGACCGCGGCCTTCCGCTCGGCCAGCGCGGTGTCGACGGCGTCGAGGAGGGTCGCGACCTGCGCGTCGGTGACCGCGCGCAGGGCGGCCGAGCCCCGCTCGTCGCGCGGGCGCAGGGCGTGCCAGAACGCGGGCGGCGGGACGTACCGGGTGCCGGCGGCGTACTCGCCGCCCTGGTCTCCCAGGGGGACCGATCCCAGCGCGTCCGTGGTGACGGCGCCCGCCGGATAGAGCTCGACGGTGTCGCCGACGACGGCGGCGAGGGGCGCGGCTCCGCCCGGCAGCCGCAGGGCGCCCAGCGGTACGGGGTGGTCCCGGCGGCCCGGCGCGACGGGCAGGGTGACGGTCCGCCCGTCGGGGGTTCCGGTGGTGACGCGGCGGTCGGGGTCCTGTCCCTCGGTGCGCACCCAGCGGCCCAGGACGGTGCCGTCGGTGCCGAACGGCGTGGTCTCCAGGCCGGGGAACAGCGGCAGGACCTCACACTTTTCGGTCGCGAGGTGGGCGCCGTCGCGGATTCCCGACTGGAGGAACGCGGGCAGCGAAGCACGCCCGTGGGTGCCGCCCGCCGGGTCGTACTCGACCCAGCAGTGGTCGCGGCCCTGCTTGCCCTGGCGCCAGTGTCCGGTGCCGTCGCCCAGCACGGGGCGGGTGGACGGCAGGGTGGTGTCGCCCGCGTGCAGGGTGCGGCCGCCGGTGGCACGGCCGCCGCCGGGCAGCGGCAGCGACGGGGAGCCCACTTCCTGGCCGTTCCACCACTGCGGCAGCTGCTCGCCGCCGAGGGTGAAGGGTTCACCGGGGCGGGCCGACCAGTACGCGCGCTGCTTGCCGTCTTCCGCCCAGATGACCAGCAGTTCGCCGTCGGTGTACCGGAAGCGGGGTCGCCGCCAGCGGTCCAGGTCGGCGGGCAGGCGCAGCTCGTGTTCGAGCAGCACCCCTTCGGGGCCGACCACGACGGCCGTGTGGCGGTTGGCGACGACCAGGGCGGGCCAGGCCTCGGCGACCACCATCCAGTGGTTCTGGTCGGTCCGGTCGGTGTCGAGCCGCCGGTACGTCTCCTCCAGGGCGGGCCAGCCCAGTTCGTCCAGAACGCCGGCGCGCAGGGTGGCGCCGAGGACCGGCGCCAGGTCGTGGACGGCTATCCGGGCGACGGCCTCCGGATTGACCTGGCCGGCGACCGCGCGGAAGGACGACAGGCGCCCGAGCGCCGCTCGCGAACCGGGCAATCCCGCCGCCTCGGTGAGTTCCGCGGCGCGATCGCGCAGCCAGTCGTGGAGCACCGCGCCGAGCACCGGGTGGGCGGCGATCGCGGCGAGCACGGAGTCCTTCGAGCGGTGGCCGTTCATGCCGTTCAGCGCGTCGTACAGCAGTCCGCGCAAGCGGGGACGGCCGGCGACGGCCGTCAGGTCGCGGCGGCCCGGGGTATCGTCGCCGATCCAGCGCTCCAGCGGCAGGTGGACGTTGGCGCCCGCGGCCGGTTCGACGACGGGGATGTCCCAGGCGACGCAGGCGTCCAGCAGGTCCAGGTCGGCGCCCGCGTGCCAGCGTCCCCGGAAGAGGTCGACGGGGCGGCCGTCGGAGCGCAGTCGGGGGGCCATGCGCTCGACGAGGTCGAGGGTGCGCGCACAGCGCTCCGAACTGGACGAGCCGTGCTTGCGGTGCAGTGCCCAGCGGCTGAGCCAGTCCGCGGGGTCGACGCCGTCCGTGCTCTGCGCATCGGTGAGCAGCGCGTCCGCGCCCGTCTCGGCGAGCAGCGACAGCCAGGCCTCGTCGGCCTTCCGGTCGTCGCCGAGGCCGGTCGGCATGATCTCCAGCAGGCGGGCGCGGATCTCCGGTCGCGCGGCGGCGAGCGCCACCAGGGTCGGACGGTAGGCGGTCCAGAACGACGCGGGGGCCCGGACGATGCTCGGTGAGCCGATCAGGGCGGCGACGAAGGCGATTTCGGCGGTCTCCCGGTCCAGGCCCGCGGCCTTGACGAGCGCGCGGGCGTCCTGCGGCAGGGCGGCGTACGGCGCCATGCCCGCACCGCAGCGTTCGACGGCGAGTTGACGGAACTGCGCCCAGGCCTCGGCCGGGTCGAGGCGACGCGAAAGGTCCTGCGCGTGGTCCTTGAGCGCCTTGACGGTCAGGGCCCCGGCGAAGGCGAACTCCAGGAAGACGGCCCGCTGCCGCTCCTCGTCGACCGGCAGGCCGTGGACGCGCTCGGCGGCGCGCGCCTTGCCGAAGAGCGTCGCGGCGTACGTGCTGTTGTCGTGCTGGAGGAAGACGCGCGCGGCCTGCTCGTAGAACGTCGGCAGGAAGTGCGGTACGGCGCGGCCGAGCCGGGTGGCGAGTGCCTCGAAGCCGTCCTTGGCGGCGCCGGCCCGGGACTTGGCCTGGCGGGACAGCCGTTCCATGTCCTTGACCAGGGCCAGCGCGTGGTGCCCGTTGGCCGGATCGTTGACCAGGGCCCAGGCGGGGAAGCCCAGTGTCTCGCGGCGCACCTGCCCCACCTCGGGGGCCTCGGGCTCGCGGGCGAGTCCGAGGAAGTCCAGTGCCAGGTCCTCCGCCTCGCCCAGGGTGCCCGCCACCAGACGCACCACGCGCCGGTCGTCCAGGGCCGGGTGGGTGTAGGTGCGGGCGGTGAGGGTGTCGGCGTCGTCGCGGGCGACGGTGCCGGTGCGCAGGATGGCCCCGGCGTCCAGCAGGGCCGCGGCCCGGGTGATCTCGTCGGTGTTCACGCCGCCTGCTCCTCGTCCTCGATGTCGCGTCCCGCGTACAGGGCCGCCGCCATGCGCATGCCTTCCGACCAGGCGACCGGGCCGACGTGGCCGGCGGTCAGTGCACGGCCTGCGGTGTCGGTCCAGGTCAGCGAGCCGGTCTCGGTCCGCTCGTAGCTGTCGTAGTCGCCGATCCAGATGCGTGCCTCGACCGTCGCGCCGTCCTCGACGACCGGGCACACCGCCTGGCCGCCGCGGGCCCGGTAGCCGAGCTGGGTGGTGCGCCCGTGCAGGAACCGCAGTTCCTTGAAGGCGCCGCCCGCGTAGTCGTCGACCGAGGCGGTCTCCGGGTCCAGGTCCGCCGGGCGGTGCCAGACCTCGCGGAAGAGCTGCTGTACCCGCTGGTCCACGGTGAGTTCGACCGCGAACTCGCGGAGTTCCTCCAGGTCCGCCAGCAGCACCGGGTGAGGGATGCGGACCAGCTCGGGGCTGATGCGCACCGTGTCGCCGTCGAGGTCGACCAGGCCGAGGCCCCGGACGGGGTCGGCGTCACGAAGGAATCCGGCGACTTCGCCGTCCTCTCCCGTGACGACGAGGTCGTACAGCGCGGCGCGCCAAGCCGTGTCCTGCCACACCTGGGCGATGACCGCGGCGGGGACGGGCAGCGAGCGGACCATCCAGCGCTCCACGTCGGCGACGCACTGACGTTCGTGCCGATCCAGCCACTCCACGAGCTGGCGCAGTCCGACCACGGCCGGGTCGTCCGCGAGTTTCCCCGGGACCGTCTTCAGCTGGCGACCCGCCGCATTGCGGCAGACCACTTTCCCGTCGTCGAGGGCGACTTCGTAGTCGCCGGCCGGAACCCACCCCATGTGCTGTCTCCTCGGTCAGACGGCCTGGTCCGGGGCATGGCAAGGCATGGCACACCCCCCGTCGCAGCGCCGCCGCGATCACGTTGGTGTGACTCTAGGCGCAGCCTCGGACAATGCCTCGGGCAGCGCCTCGGGAGGGGCCTCGGGAGGGGCCTCAGGCAGCGCCTCGGGAGGGCGGATCACTCCCTGTGGGGGCCGGAGTAACGCCCCGGACCCGCCGATTCACGCCATCACCTGCGGGCGGCCGAGAGTGGTGTGGCGGCCCGCACCGCAGACGGGGAGCCGTACCAACAGGCAGCCGCCGCCTGGTGGTCGAAGTAGCCGCCGGTACGACGCGTCACGCGGTGCTCACGGTCGTCCGTGTCCACTGAGCGTGCGATCCGGTACGCGGGCCTGATCGGCCACGTTCCCCTGAAGGTACTTCGGCCGCGGGTACCCGCCGTCGTTCAGCGCCCGCCAGGTGTCAGTGACCGTCTCGGCTACGGGGCGACAACGCATCCCGGTGGCCAGGGCCTTGGCCGAGGAAGCGGTCCGGTTGCCGACGACCTCGGGGATGTCCGGGGCCCAGAGCGGCACCTCGGTCCACGGCTGCACCGCCCTGGAAGGGAGCGATGACGAGGAAGGCCCCCGGATGGTGCTCAGGCCGCCAGTGAAGTCGATGCCGGCGCAGGCCGCCGAGTCGGTGCCCGGCCCGGGAGCGCCGGTGGGTGGCGCCGCCGATGAGCAGAAGTTCGACGGGCACCGGACGATCCTCTTCACCCCGGCCGCCCCGGGCGGGCAGGTGGTGTTGCAGACCCGGCGAGGCTCTGATTACAGGACCGACGCCCGCGCCCGCGGGCAACTGGACCAAGGTTCGCCGCCGCGACACCACCGAAGCCATCTTCCCTGTCACGTCGTCGTGTTCAGCTTCGAGGCTGTTCGCGGGAGGTTTTCATCGCAGTCCCCGGTGGCCTGGAGGCGCCGCAGGGCCAGGATCAGATTGCCGCTGGCGAACGTCGCGAGCGCCGCGATGCCCCACAGGGTCGCCGCGACACCGGCCCGGTCCAGCACGGCGCCCGCGGCCAGGAAGCCCAGCGGCCCGGCCAGGGCGCTGATCGTGACCACGGCCTGCAACACCTTGGGCCCGAAGCCGTCCGGCAGCCGGACGGAGAGCAGGCCCATCAGCGGCGCGTTCGCCAGGGGCGCGGCGGCCGATGACAGGCCGACGGCGACGACGAGCACGCCGGCCGGCACGGGCGCCAGGAGCGTCCACAGGGGCAGAGCGACGCAGACCAGGGCCGTACAGGCGAGTCGTACGGGGGCGACCCGTGCCGCCAGCACATAGGCGGCCACCGCTCCCACCAGGCCACCGGCGCCATGGGCGGCGATCAGCAGACCGCCGATCCTGGCGTCCCCTCCGAACCGGGCGAACGCCAGCACCGGCATGGTGATCATCAGGGTTCGCAGCATCAGCCCGAACACCACGGTGGACAGCATCGCCCGGCTCAGGAACCAGTCGTCGCACAGATGCCGCACCCCCGCCCACAGGCCGCGGGGCCCGGCCGCGGACCCTTCGGCCCCGCCATGCCCTGCCGGGACGCGGCGCAGCAGCAGCAACCCGGAGAAGGCGAACGTTGCCGCGTCCAGCCACACCACCGATATGGTCCCCACCAGCGGGATCAGCGCGCCGGCGAGCGCCGGTCCGGCGAACGCCGAGCCGTTCTGCACACCTGCCAGCGCGCTGTTGGCGCGGGCCAGAGAGCGGGCGTGCGGGCTCAGCAGTTCCATCGCCAGCACCCGCTGTGCCGCGTGGTACGGAACGGCCAGGGCCCCGAGCGCCGTGACGATCACCAGGAGGACGGCCAGATTGAGCGCGCCCAGGGTCTGCAGCAGCGGGATCAGCGCCACCACCGGAGCGCGGGCGAGATCGGAGACGACCATGGTCCGGCGGGCGCCCAGGCGCTGGATGACCTCTCCGCCCGCGAAGCCGAGCAGCGCCATGGGCAGCACCTGGGCCGCGAAGACCAGGCCCGCCCGGGTGGCCGAGCCGGTGGTCTCCAGCACCAGCCAGGGCAGCGCGAGCATGGTCATCTGGGTGCCCAACGCCGTCACCGCGCCCGCAACGTAGACCGTCGTCAGCGCACGGCTCGGCCTGCCACCCGGTGTGCCGTTCGGTGCTCCGTCAGGTGGGACGGGGGGTGCGCTGGGCCGGGTCTCCGCGATCGTCATCGGTTCGCCCCTTTCTCCTCGGTGGGTCCGGGCCGCGTGGCCGCCCCCGCACCCTGTCGCCCGCCCACCGTCCGGTGCCAGGGAAGGACCGGCAGTAGCTCACTGGCGCCGCTGCGCTTTCTTCCCTATGACGCAGCCCGCCCGTCCGGCAGTGTGATGGTCGTCGGAGCCCAGCACGGCCAAGGCCACCGGCGGCGGAAGCGGACACCAACGAAGGGAGGGACGGCGATGAGCGGCGGTATCGGAACGGCGGTGCACGTCCCGTCCTTCGCCACCCGCGACGGACGACGAGCGGTCGAGACCCGGTATGTGGACGGTCTCCCGCAGATCGTGGCCTGGGACCTGACGACGGGTCAGCGCCGCCAGGCGACCACTGCACCGCTGGGTGTGGAGACCGCCGCCATCGAGCCGGACGGCCACGGCCTGTGGTGGTTCGACGACGCTGCCGGCGGTCAAGGCCGCTGGCTGCGCGGACCGTTCGAGGGCGGGAACCCGCGCCCGGCGCTCGACGGCGTACCCGCCGGGCGGATGCACGGCCTGTCCTTCGACCCCCGCAGCGGCCTCGCCGCCGTCGGCGTCGGGGTCGCGGACCGCTCGCGGTACTACGTCGGCCGACCGGGCGAGCGTGCCCGCCTGGTGGCCGAGGAGCCCGGCTATGCGGCAGTGGTGGGCCTGGCCCCCGGCGGCCGGCTGCTGGCCACCGCGGGGTACCCGGCCGGAGCGGCCGCGGTCCGGCTGTGGTCACCGGCCTCCGGCGTCCTCGTGGACGCCATCCCCGGCGCGGCGGGGGACGGCGACGGCGGCGCGGTGTGGGCGCTGGGCTTCCGCCCGGACCTCGCCACCGCACGGCCGGAACTGCTGCTCGTCCTCGAACGCGCGGGCCGCTACACCCTGACCTTCTGGCGGCAGGGCGAGGGGATCCGTACGCACGGTCCCGGCTCCGCGCTCGACTTCGATACGGAGATCACCGCCTGCTGGTACGGGCCCGGCCGCACGGCGCTGGTCCAGCAGGACCGGGCGGGACGCAGCCGCCTGCTCCGCGCCGACCTCGACCGCGGTACGACGACGGTGCTTCCCACGCCCGAGGGCACGATCATCGACTTCTCCTGCGCACCCGACCGCACGGTCCACTGCCTGTGGAGCCGCGACGGCGAACTGCCCCGGCCACTGATCTGCCACCCGGAAAGCCCGGAAGGATCGGAAAGTGCGGAGCACCCGGAGCCCCCGGATCGTCCCGACCGCTCCGGCACTTCCGGCCGCTCCGGCCGCTCCACGACGGCGTCACGCGGCACGGCGCCCGGCGGAACGACCGGATCCGGGCGCCGCGAGCTGTGGACACGTCGGCCGTACGGGCAGATCCACAGCTTTGTGGCCACCCCGCCCGGCCGCAGGGCGGGCCACCGCCCCTGGCCGACGATCTTCCTCGTCCACGGCGGGCCCCACACCCACGACCGGGACGCCTATGACACCCGGACCGAGGCTCTGGTCCGAGCCGGTTTCGCCGTGGTGCGCACCAACTACCGCGGCTCGACGGGCTACGGCCCCCGCTGGCGGGACGACTTCGGCCACCGGGTCGGTCTCGCCCAGCTCGAAGACCTCGCCGCGGTGCGCGGCCACCTCATCGACGCGGGAGTCTCGGAGCCGGGCCGTACCGGCCTGTGCGGCTACTCCTGGGGCGGCTACCTGACGCTGCTGGCGATGGGCGTCCAGCCCCGGCTATGGGACGTGGGGCTGGCCGTCGTCCCGGTGGCCGACTACACGGCCGCGTACCGGGCGACGACGCCGGCGCTGCGAGAGGTCGACGACCGCCTCTTCGGCGGCACCCCCGAGCAGGTGCCACACCGCTATCGCGCGGCCTGCCCTATGACCTATGTGGGCCGCGTACGCGGCCCGCTCTTCCTCGCCGCCTCGGCGGACGACGAGAAGTGCCCTCCGGAACAGATCGAGCGCTATCTCGCCGCGCTGCGGCGCCGCGACGTCCCGCATCGCGTCCGATGGCTCGGCGGCGGACACGACGTGGGCCGTGACCCGGCCGGACACGCCGCCGCCTGGGCCGCCATGGTGCGCTACGCCGACGACGCGCTGCGCGCATCCCCCAGAACCGCCGACCGCCGCGACAGCGGACGGACCGGCTCGCACCACCCTGTTCACCACACCGAAGAAACCGAAGAAACCGAAGAAAGGTCAACCTCATGAAGCGTCACGGACTGCGCGTCGACCCCATCAGCGCCACCGAGCGGGAGCGTGGACTCATCATCCCGCCGCAGGAGGCCTCCCTGGACAAGGCGGTCCCGGTCCAGCCGAACGGCGCGGCGCGGAACTGCACCGCCCGCACGGAGAAGAACACGGAGAAGTAGTCGCCTCTGCAGTGAGCCCGAGCAGCGCCGTAGCGGGGTGCCACGCCCGGCACCCCGCCACGGCGCCGGCCGTGCCGGTGAGGAAAGGAGAACATCATGACCACAGCTACGGCAGCACCCCGGACGAACGCTCCCCGGCCGGACAAGCACCGGCCGGACAAGCCCGAGACGACGGGACCGCGCCAGAACCCGCCGACGTTCCTCAGCGACCCGTACCCGACCCTGGCCAGGATGCGGCAATCGGCCCCGGTCTCCGTGCTGCACGGCGACGGCGGCCTGCGACTGTGGATCATCCCGCGCTACGACGATGTCCGGGCCGCGCTCTTCGACCCCCGCTTCGCACAGGATGCGCGGCGCGCCCAGGCCCTGGCCGACAGCCGAGTCGAGGGCGTCAACCTGGGCACCGACATCACCCATATGCTCAGCAGCGATCCGCCCGACCACACCCGCCTCCGCCGCGTGGTCCAGGCGGCGTTCAGCCGCAAGCGGGTCGAGGCGATGCGGCCGATGGTCGAGCGCATCACCCGCGAACTCCTCGACGGGCTGGACGCGGCAGCCGCGCGCCACATGACCCGCACCACCACCGCCACGGTGGACCTGGTACGTGACTTCGCCTTCCCGCTGCCGATCCTCGTCGTCTGCGAACTGCTCGGCTTCCCGCCCGAGGACCGCGACCTCTACCGGCAGTGGTCGACCGCCGTCGTCACCCATGGAGGCGACCACGCGGCGTTCCTGCGAGCCGTCCAGGAGATGGGCTCGTACGTCCTGGCCCTCGCAGACCGTCGTATCCGCCGCAATGACCGTCCCGCCGATCTCCTCACCGAGTTGATGGCGGCCCGCGAGCGCGGGGAGCTGACGGACGACGAGATCGTGGGCATGGTCGCCCTGCTGCTGATCGGCGGGCACGAGACCACCGTGAACCTGCTGAGCACCTCCTGCCTCGCGCTGCTGCGCGATCCCGGCCAGGCCGCCTGGCTGCGCGCCGATCTCACCCGGATGCCCGGGGCCGTCGAGGAGTTCCTGCGCTACGACTCCCCCATCTGTATGGCCACCACCCGCTTCACCACCGAGCCGGTGGACGTCGGCGGGGTGGAGATCCCGCAGGACGAGTTCGTGCTGCTGTCCCTCGGCGCGGCCAACCGCGACCCGGCGCGCTTCCAGGACCCCGACCGCCTCATCCTCGACCGCCAGGACGCCGGCCATCTCGCCTTCGGCGGTGGCATCCACCGCTGCCTCGGGGCCCTGCTCGGCAAGCTGGAGACCGAGATCGCGCTCACCGCGCTCCTCACCCGTTTCCCCGGAATGACCCTGGCCTGCCAGGAGCGCGACCTGCGCTGGCGCAACACGATGATGCTGCGCGGCTTGGAGGCGCTGCCCGTCACCCTGCGCCGCTGATCCCCGCCCTGACCCTGCCGCCCTCACCACCTCCCGCACCGTCGCGGCCTGGGCGGGGCCGGTCAAGGAGAGCGGGACACGGGGTGCGCAAGGTGGGACCGCGCTGGACGTACGGCAGGCGAACGGGCCACCGCCCGACGTCCGGATACGCGATGTCGAACTCACTTCCCAGGGCTTGCACGTCCTGCGCCGCACCACCTTCGACTACCGGCGCCGCGACGGACGGTGGCAGACCCAGCAGCGCGAAACCTACGACCGCGGCAACGGCGCCGTCGTCCTGCCCTACGACACCGAACGCAGCCGCGTCCTGCTCACCCGCCAGTTCCGCTACCCGGCCTACGTGAACGACCACCCCGACGGCATGCTCATCGAGGCGGCGGCCGGACTGCTCGACGCGCAAGACCCGCACACCGCGATCCGCCGCGAGAGCGCCGAAGAACTCGGCATCAGCCTCGGCCCCCTCACCCACGTGCTCGACGCCTACATGAGCCCGGGCTCCGTCACCGAGCGCCTCCACTTCTTCGCCGCCCCCTACACCGCGGCCGACCGGACCGGCACCGGCGGAGGACTCGAGGAAGAGGGCGAGGACATCGAGGTCCTCGAACTCCCCTTCACCGAGGCCCTCGCCATGACCCATGACGGACGCATCACCGACGGCAAGACCATCCTGCTCCTGCAACGGGCAGCCCTGCACGGGCCCTTCGCCCGACAGCACAACGTGTGAAAGCCCGCTTTCGCCAGATACACCCAGGAAGGCAGAGCGTTCGATTGCCCAGACGGCTCGGGTACCTCCCGAAGTGGTGAACGTCTGCTGCACGTCACGAGGTTGCGGCTCAGGTCTTGGGAGGCGGCTCGGTTGATCGCCCGCTGGGTTGTGGTGAGGTCCTGGCCGGGAAGCCGTCTGATGGGCGTGGTCACCCAGAGACCGGCCCCGATCTAGGCGCGGTCGGCGAGGACGGGGACGCCCTCGCGTTCGCAGATCCGGACGATGCGGTGGGTGCGGGCCGCGGTCAGGTCGTGGGTACGGCCGGGCGGGGCGGGTGAGATCCACAGCAGGTTGCCGGTGGGATCGGCCACGACCTGCACGTTCACGCCGTGACGGCGGTGCTTTGGGGACAAGTGGGCCCGGCTGTCGCCGACCCGGTCGCACTTGGCGAGCGTCCCGTCGAGCAGGACGTGATCAGGATCCGTCTCGCGCAGGACCCGCAGCGCGCTGGCGGGGCGGGAGCTTGCAGCGTCGGTCACCCTCACGGGTGACGATGAGCGCCGAGACCCACTCGGCCAGAGCGTGCGGCAGGTCGAGTGCGGCAGGACGGGCAACCAACGAGGCTTCTGTTGATGAGTTGACACGTCAGGCACTTCTCTCAACGGCAGGGGAGCTTCGTGCGTTGCGGGACGCCGGCCCGTCACTCGATCAGTGGCCACTTCTGAAAGAGCTCTGTGACCGCCGCAGCTGCTCACCCCCATGTCGCCGCGAGGGGGGTGCCGCTGAGACCGACCGCTCGAAGGCGGCCAACGGGCACATGCACAGTCTGCTCCGCAGGGGTTGGTCCGCGAGCGGTACGAGACGCCTCGAACTCTACAAGCGCACCCTGCCCGCTCGGCCCCAACGCTCCCGCGCCCTTGCGGTGCTTGAAACCCTCGGCGATTCGGCCAACCCCCTTTAGTGGCACTGGCGTTGCAGGGCGCGGATCGGTGTAGCTCCCACGGTCCGACAGGCGCTCCGTTCCGGGCTTTCATGGTCGACCGAAACACATGTGTTCGAAAAATCATCGGCTGTCGTTGAGCTTCCGACAGCATCCGAACGGCGATCCAGGGGGACCCGATGACCACATCCGGACTGCACAGCCAACCGGTCGGCACACCGCCCCCACCGCCGCCGGCGGAGATCACCTACAGCGGGCAGTACTCCGTCAATCCGCTCGCCGAGGCCTCCTTCCGGAAGATGTGCGCCACGCTCCCTTCCGTCCTGGCCCGCATCGGTCGCCTGTCGTGGCAGACCGACCGGCAGGCCGTCCGGCTCCTGATCGGGTGCCAGATCATCACGGGCGTTTCCGCCGCGGTGCTGCTGACCGCCACCGTCGGCGCGATGGGGCCCGTACTCGGCCCCGGAAGTGCCGGCGACCGCCTCCAAGGCGCTTTGCCCGCGCTGCTCGTGGTCGCGCTCGCCGCCACGATGAACCGTGTCTCGGGGGCCGTGGCCACCTACGCCGAGCGGCGGATCACTCCCCGGCTGACCTCCGAGACGGACAGCGCGCTGGTCGAGGCGGTCTGCCGGGTCGAGGCCGCCGCCTATGCCGGGGACGGCTTCTCCGACCGTCAGGAAGCGGCCGAGATGGGGGTGGTCCGCACCCACGTGATGGTCACGGACGCCCAGCGCTTCATGTCCTCCCTGATTCGCCTGGTCACCGCCGGCAGCGTCCTGTCCCTGCTGAACGTGATGATGCTGCCCCTGTTGCTCCTCGCCGTACTGCCGGCCGGCATCGGCGCCGTCCTGACCGCCCGCGTGGACTACGAGATCCACTACTCCAACATCTCCGACAGGAACGTGCGCGGAATGATGCGCTGGTGGGCCACCGCATCCCAGTACGGCGACGAGGTCCGCGCGAACTCGATGACCGACTACCTCGTCTACTGGTACCGCGCCCTGTCCGACCGGTGCGACCGCAGGAACCTGGCCGCAGCGCCGCGGACCCTGCGGATCTCCCTGCTCTCCGCGCTCGCCGGCGGCGTCTTCCTCCTCGCGACCTGGGGTGCGCTCGCCTGGCTCGCCGTGACCGGCCGGATCGAACCCGCCATCGCCGCCACTGCAGTCATCGCCGTCCAGACCGCACTCGCCGCCCTCTCCCAGGTCGTCATCAACGGCGCCGCGATCTTCCACACCAGCCTCTACCTCACCGACATGCAAGCTTTCCTCGACGAGGCCGCCGCCCGCGCTCCCCGGCGCGGACCTGACGAGATCACCGGCCCGGTCGAGGAGATCCGGCTCGACGAGGTCGTCTACCAGTACCCGGGCAAGGACCGCCCCGCGGTGGACGGCGTCTCCCTGACCCTGGAGCGTGGGCAGATCCTCGCGATCGTCGGAGCGAACGGCTCGGGGAAGTCGACCCTGTTGCGACTGCTCACGGGGGTCTACCTGAGCGACAAGGGCCGGGTCACCTGGAACGGGAGCGACCTTGCCGGCACCGAGCCGGGGAGCGTCTGGCGCCGCACCGGCCTGGTCCCGCAGGACTTCGCCAGGTGGCCGCTGCGGGTGCGTGAGAACGTGACCCTCGGCCAGCCCCGCACCCATGACGACGGCCCCGTATGGGAGGCCATCGACGCGGTCGGCCTGCGCGAGACCATCGAAGAACTCCCGAACGGTCTGGACAGCCTCCAGGCCCGCGACATCTGGGGAGGTGTCGAGTTCTCCGGCGGCCAGTGGCAGCGCGAGGCGTGTGCCCGGGCGTTGTACCGCAAGCCCGACCTGTTGATTTTGGACGAGCCGACTTCCCAGATGGACCCTCGCGGTGAGCACCTGATCTTCGAACAGATCAAAGCGATCGCCGCCGACCGGATCACCATCATGGTCACCCACCGCCTGGAGAACACGAAGATCGCGGACCACATCGTCGTGATGGAAGACGGCCGGATCTCCGAGCAGGGCCGCTTTGACGATCTCGTCCACGGCGGTGGGACCTTCGCGGAACTCCTGGCGCTCTCCCAGGACCGCTGACCGTTTCGCCTGCTCCTGCGGTCCGCGCGAAGCTGCGAGCCGCACATCATCGAAGGAGAAGCGCGTGCCCGATGTCCACAACGCGGCCGAGGTGCGCGGCCGGCATGCGCTCGCCTCGAGCATGGAGGGAAGCGCCGCGTGAAGCAGACGGCGAAGACCCTGCCCGCGCCGTTGCTTCGCTGGGCGGAGGAACGGATCGGGGCCGTCGCAGCGGTACGTGACGCCTCGCACGACTGGGACCGCTCCCGGGTGTGGGAGCTGGAGGGCACCGGCGGGGTCTCCTGGTACCTGAAGGTCTCGCCCAGCGAAAAGTTCTACCTGCGGGAGAGCCGGGCTTACCGTCATGTCGTTCCTGCCTTGGGGCACACCCGGGCACCGCAGCTCGTCGATTGCCAAGCACGGGGCGACGCCGAAGCCTCCCTGGACGCCGCTGCGGACGGAGCGGAGAAGTACCTCGCTCGCGCCCGGGACCGGCTGACCGAGGACGAGTGGCAGCTGATCCGGGACCACGCTGCCCGCCTCCGCCGCGTCGGCCCCGTTCCCGTCGGCCACATCCACGGCGACAACCAGCCCAGGAACTGGATGGTGTTTGAGGGCGTGCTCGCGCTCATCGACTTCGAGCGGGCCAGACCGGCGGCTTGCGTGCAGGACTTCATCATCCTCACGGCCACCCAGTGGGCCGACCATCCGGACCGCGAGAAGGCGTTCTTCCGGGGGTACGGGCGGTCGCTCACCGACGCGGAGCGTCAGGCTCTGCGCTGTCTGACCGTGCTGGACGCGGTCAACTGCCTGGCCTGGGGGCCGGACAACGGAGACGAGCTGGTCACGGCCCGGGTCCGGCGGACCCTGGACCGCCTCATGAGGGAGGAACGGCCGTGAGCGCCGTACACCGGAGCATCGGCAACGTCATGGTCCTGCTCCAGCGCCCCGGCGACGGCCGGGTCCTGGCCGTGCGGCACCGGGAGACGTCGTGGCACTCCCCCGGGATGCTGACCGTGGTCGGGGGTCGCCTGGAGGAAAGCGAGTTCCTTGACGAGGGTGCGGCGCAGGAGCTCGCCGAGGAAGTCGGCATCCACCTCGCCCCGGGACCGGCCGCGGTTTTGCCGGCTGCCACGCTTCCACGCGGCGGACGGGGAGCGGGTGACCGGCGCCGTTTTCACCGTGCGGGAGTGGGAGGGCGCCCCGTACAACCGCGAGCCGCACACGCAGACGCACAGCGAACCGGTGTGGGGCGATCCTGCTGCGCCGCCGCTCGACTGCAACCCGTTCGCACACTCGGCCCTGGCCCGTTTCGCCACCGGCCGGCTCTACGCGAACGTCATCACCCCACAGCTGCCGGGTGGTGAAACCGGGTGACGACCTCCACCCAGCCGACCGAGGCGCGGAAGCGCGTCTCCCCGGACCTGCGGCGTCTCGTGGGCAGCGAGTGCGCGAGCCTGTCGGGCTCGGCCGTCAGTACCGTTGCCCTCCCCACTCTGGCCGTGCTCGATCTCCATGCCTCGACCAGCCAGATCGCACTGCTCGCCTTCCTCGGCCAGCTCCCGAACGCCATCGTGGCGCTCCCGGCCGGCGCGTTCTCGGACCGGCATGCCAAGCGCCCTCTGATGATCACCGCGGATCTCACCGCTGCCGCAGTCCTCGTATCCATTCCGGCCGCCGCCATCGCCGGGGTGCTCGGCATCGGCCAGCTCTACGCGGTCGCCGTCGTCCTCGGCATCGCCGAGACCGTGCACGGTTCGGCGTCCATCAGCTATCTGCCCGTCCTCGTCGAACCGCGCCTGTTGCAGCACGCGAACTCAAGGCTGGGCGCGGCCTCATCGGTGGCCGACAGCGCAGGCAGCAATGTGGGCGCCGCGCTGGTCGGCGCCGTCGGCGCCGCCCGCTCCGTCTTCGCCGACGTCCTGTCCTACCTCGTCTCCGCATTCCTTGTGTGGCGCATCCGCACCCCCGAGCCGGCCGCCGCGCCGCCCGCGGGCCGCCGCAGCCTCGCGCGGGACATCGGTGAGGGCCTGCGTTACGTGGCCGGGCAGCCCACCATCCGTACGGTGATCGCCGCCCTGTCCACGCTGAGCTTCGGCCTCGCGATCATGAACACGTACTGGGCGTACTACGTGCTGACCCACTTGCGCACGTCCCCGAGCGCGTTCGGCGTGATGATGGGGGTGGGTGGGGCCGGCAGCCTGGCCGGGGCGCTCCTCGCCCCGCGCATCGCCTCCCGTATCGGCATCGGACCGACGATCATCATCGGCTTCGCTGTGAGCCCGCTGGCCCACATCCCCCTCCTCCTCGCCGGACCCGGCCGAACCTGGCAGATCCTCCTCGCAGCGGCGCTGGCCACCCAGTTGTTCTGGGCAACGGCCTCCGGGACGAGCCAGCGATCCCTGAGACAGACCTTGTGCGAGCCACGCTTCCAGGGCCGCATGCAGGCCGCGAGCACCATGCTCACCGCCGGAGCCCGACCCGTCGCCGCTGCGGTATCCGGTGCTCTGGTCCTCCTCGTGGGCCTACGCGGCACTCTCGCCGTCGGCGCGGTCCTCCAGGCCGTCCCCGTGGTCCTCCTGCTCCTCTCCCCCGTCCGCGCGCTGCGGGAGATGCCTTCCCCGCTCGCGCGGACCGCCGCGCCGCCCGCTCGTGAAGCCCGCCGCAGCCACCGGCAAGGGCTCGACACCAAGCCCGTAACCGCCAGCCACCCCGTCCCCGCACACCGACTCCACTGTCTGGAGACACCCGTGACACAACCAAAGCCGTCCCTACTCGCAGTCTTCGCACATCCCGATGACGAAGCGCTGCTCGCTGGGGGCGTCCTCGCACAGCACGCCGCCGCGGGCGCGGCGACCGCCGTGGTCACCGCCACCTGGGCCACCGACACACACCGGGCCGTCGAACTCGCCGATGCCCTCGCGATCCTGGGGGCCGGGAAGCCCCGGATGCTCGGATACGCCGACGCCCGCGTTCCCGAGTCCGCGCCCGGCCGGACCCGCCTGTGCGACGCACCCCTCGATGAGGTGGTCGGGCGGATCGTCGGCCACATCCGGGAGCTTCGGCCCCACATCGTGATCACCCACGACCAGTACGGCCAGCTGACCGGCCACCCCGACCACCTGCACACCCACCGCGTCACCCAACTCGCCGTGCACGCCGCCGGACTCCCGCACCTCTACCCCGAGGAAGGCGAACCCTGGACGCCGGGCGCCCTCTACCTGGCGACGCACCCCCAGTCGGGCGTCGCCGACCTCGGCCCCCTACTCGCGCGCGTCGGCAAGACGGTCCGGAGCATCCCCGACGACCAGGTCACCGCGAGCGTCGACGTGGGACCCGTGGCGACGACGAAGTGGGAGGCCATCCTCGCCCACCGGAGTCAAGTCGCAGGCCAGCGAGCCCTGCCAGCCCTTCTCTCCGGCGTCCCGGACGACGTCCGGCACCGGATCCTGGCCACCGAGTGGTACACCCGCCTGGACACCGGTCCCCTGGCCGGCCCCGTGCGAAGTTCCCTCACACCACAACCGCCGTACCCGGCCGTGTGGGACACGATCGGCATGCTCGGCGAACTGTTCACCGGCCTGGACACCGAGCGCGGCATGACCCCGGAGCAGCAGTGGACGCTACAGGTCCTCAAGGTCGCCGAAGAAGTCGGCGAAGCCGCGCAGGCCGTCGTCGGCGCCTGGGGCACGAACCCCCGAAAGGGACAGGGTTCATGGCTGCACGTCCAAGAGGAAGTCGCGGACACCGCAATCACCTGCATGGTCACGCTGTTCCGGATGCTCGGCGCCCAGGCACCCGGGTACCTCGCCGAGGTGCTCGCCCAGAAGTCCGCAAGGTTCACGGAGCTGCGATGCGGAGATTCATGAGGCCAGAGCGGTTGTCGGGTGGAGCGCCCTTCGGGACGCGGACAGGGCGCAGCTCCGCTTGCGCCGCATCTCCCGTGCAGATCCAAACCCTGGCTACGGTCGTTCAGTTGCCGAGGGGGGTTGCCGGCCGGATCCGCACCTGCTGCCGTGACTTGCCCCATGAGTCCGTTGGGGGGACTGATCCGGGATGGAGCAGGGCGTGAACGTTCGCCGGAGCCCGCACGGAGCGGAGGACCTGGGTACGTATCGGGCGCCAGGGCATCGAGCGGATTGGCCAGCAGGGTGCGAACGGCACCGAACCCGCCGCAGTGCTGCATGGGTTCGCCCCGCACCGCTGCAATGGCGGCGGGGCGGGAAACCACTCGCTCCGGCTACTGGTTCTGCGTCCTGCGGCACCCGCACCGTTCTGGACGCGGTGTTCGGGCCGACCTTGAACGGTGAGATAGCTACGCCCCGAGCCTGATCTGTAACCTACGCGAGGGCATGATCGTCCTGCTGGACCGGGACTGCGCCGTCCAGGCAGTGGCCGAGGCGGTCGCCCGCACGGGCGCTCACGTCCCGGTCCGCGTGACGGGGGCGTCGCAGGCCGCCGGTCCTGGGACGATTGGCGGGCGGTTCCTACCCGTCCGGGCTCGGATGCGTTCCGGTCAGGGCCATCGACTGCGCATCACCCTCAGCACTGTTCAGGGACACCGCACCTGCGCATACCGTCTCGTCACGACCCTGACCTGACCCCCGCACCCGCCGCCGCCGAGGTGATCAGGCTCTACCACGAGCGCCGAGAGGTCGAGACCTCCTACCTGGAGATCAAGCCCACCATTTTGGGCGACCGGCCCCTTCCCGCCGAGACTGCTGGCATCGCCCAGGAAGTCTTCGCCCTACAGGTCACTTATCAGGTCCTGCGGTCGGCCCTGGCCGATGCCACCGGCACCCGCAGCAGGAGCCGGATGGCTCGCCGCTTCCGCCTCGGCCAAGTCCGCTGATGACCATGGCCCCGCACAGGAGCAGTTCCGCCGTGATCCGGGGGCGGGGCCATGGCTGATGGGTGCCGTTGCGGGTCCCCTTTGAGGTCCCGATTCGAGTCCCGTTCCATTCCGTGGCGGGTTCCATATGGCTGGGTTCTTTCCGCCAGCGGAACCACATTACGGGCCGAGGCGGGCACCTGATAGGTGGGAGGCTCTTCCGTCAGGCACGCGACGACGGCGCAGACCCGCACCTCCGCAGGGCCTGCCAGTAGCTACGACTGTGCCCGAAAGCGGAATATTGAGCCCGTTTCCACAATGACTCAAAACCGTCGATCCTCGGATCTCGGCGTGGCTGAAACGGTGCCAGAGAAGGCCGATTCTAAGTGGGTCCACACTACACGAGTTTGACAGAGGGGCAATGGTGAGATTTGATCAAATCCCGCTGGAAGAAAGGGTCGCCTGCACAGCGAACTTCACTCGCAGCGTGGAGATGGCGCAACTGACCACGATGCCGTCGCTTCTGGTCTCCGTCGCCGGATCGGGTCCGGCGATTCCTTCGACAGTCCCATGCCCTCTTGGCCGACTGAGTGGTGTGCGTACCTGCCGTTGACGTCGGTGATGGATCTTGTTCGCGTGGGGTGGCTCGGTGGCGCTGCCTGACCCAGTGGGCGCTGGCGCGTGGACGGTCGCCGTTGTGTGGGCCGCCCGCATGCGGTTCCGCTGGGAGGCCCGCAAGTGACGTCGCCTGCAGGCCGTAATCACGATCAGGCTAAATTCGAAACATTCCATACGATGCCCGCAGAATGGGACTCTCCGGGTGTGGACGCAGGAGGATCTACAGTGTCCGTCACTCCCCCTGTCGCGAAAGCGATTCCGAAGCCGTCCAAGCTCGGGATGATGAAAGTAATGGGCGGATCCCTCCGCGATTGGGCTGCCCGCCGGCCTCTTCCCGGGGTCGAACAGGCGACGTCGCTACGACACTCCTCCGACACTCGCCAGATGATCATCATTCTCTGCGCCATGGAGGGCTTCCTGGCATTCCTCGTCTCGAGGATGGTGCCTCCGGTTATGCGCCCCGCGCATGCGCTGTTGGAGATATCGATCATTCTGCTCGGGTTCGGTGCGGTTGCCGCCATGCATCGCCATCCGCACCTCCTCAACTCCGAGCAGATCACGCTGCGGACGGGTTTTCTCGGTGCAGTGGACATCCCGGTCCATGCCATCAGTTCCGTCGGTAGGGGGACGCGCACGGTCACCGGCCGGGGGCTTCGTTCCATAACGGACGAGGCAGACGCCGTTGCCTGCTCCGTCGGCGCCAGCGTGAATATGTACATGGAATTTGATCAACTCCTGAGTCTGGATCTCGGGAAGGCCGGTGTTGTAGCGGCGAAGAAAATTTATTTTGCGGCGGACGATCCCGACACCGCAATGCGAGCAATGCGAGCGGTCGTCAAACCGTAAGGTAATCGCTGTGATTGATGAAATGAAGGAATTGATTTCCTTACCGCTGGATACCGAGGAAGCCCAAGTGGTCGAGCGTCAGGTCGATGCTCACAACAGCCAATCGCTCGACGATTTCATGGAAACTGTTGACCCACGGAGTCCCTTGCCCCGTTTCTGAACAGGAAGTACTGGCTGCTGCGCAACGTCAACTGGACGCCTGGCGTCGTGAGGCGTCTGCGGTGTCCGGCCGCCCGCGCGGGTGAGTTATCCGCCGAGGGCCTTTCGGGGCGGTTGTCGTGCCCGCTGGACCCTGGCACGTTGCTCATGATGGCCGCTCGGACCTTGCCATCGCCGTCACCATCCGCTCCAGGCGGGCCAGCCGGGTCTTCTCGGTGCGGGCGGTGACCAGACCGAGGTACAGGGCGAACCGGTCGGACTTGCCGAGCGTCTCGTAGAACGCCCGCGCCGTCGGATTCGCGTCGAGCGCCTCGACGAGATCCGGCGGTGCGGTGGCATTCCTCTGCGAGGCATATGCCGTCGCCCAGCGACCGTCCGCACGCGCCGCCTCGACCTCGGCGAGGCCGCGGGGGCGCATCCGTCCCTCGGCGATCAGGGCCTCGGCCTTGTCAACGTTCACCTGCGACCAGGACGAGCGGGGGCGGCGGGGTGTCGTGCGCTGCAGGAAGTACGTGTCGTCGAAGCCGCGCCGCAGACCGTCGATCCAGCCGAAGCACAGCACCGTGTCGACCATCTCTTCCCAGGAGAGCGACGGGATGCCGGCATGCTTCTTGGCGATCTTCACCCAGAGCGCGGTCTGTTCCTCGTGATGCTCGTCGAGCCATGCCTCGAGATCGGCCGGGCTGGCGGGGACAAGAATCTCGACGCCGTCCTCGTATGTCTGCATGAATGGCAGGCTAGGGACCAGATAGGACAGGTTCTGACCTACTACGGACACGGGCCCTCCGACGCCCCCGGATGTCGAGCAGACCTGCCGACTCCGGCGAGCCCCGGTGAGCTGAACGTAGAGGATCTCATCCACGCGGACGTTCTTTGGAGTCCGGCGACGGCGGCTACGACCAGGGACTGTCCAATGGGCCGTGTGCGCAGATCAGGGCTGTGGGCTAGTTCGCTGAACGAATGGGTCGCATGTCGCTATTCAGCCGAAGCAGAGGCGAGGATGAAGGGGATCGCGTTTCCTGCCTGGCACGCAAAGCACTACGTGATCCTGGCCGAGCTGCTGGTTCGCCTCGGTAGCTTAGGCCTGTGCCTGATCCGGCGCGTCGAAGTTGACGAGATCGTCGATCCTCGGTGTGTCGAGATGGAGAAAGGTCCGCAGACTCTGCCACGCACATTCGTCATGCCGGCGCGGTCACCCTCGACGGCGGTCGCAACTGCGCGTCGGCCGGAGCGCAGCGGAGGCCGGCGATGCGGGCGCGGGCCATCTGGTAGGTGAGGGCGCGACGACGGCAGCGAGTTCACCAGCTCGTCGCCGTGCTCTCGTACGCCCTCACCGTTCCGGTATGCACCGCACCGTCCGGGACCGGTACCGAATGTCGGGCCAGGCCAGGCCCTGTCATATGCCTACCATCGCCGCCGTTCTCACCAAGGGCTCCGCACCCTGACGCCAAGGGCCCGGACGTACTCCTGGGCGCGAGGGTCGAGCTTGAGCAGCAGGTCCTCGCCGACGACTCCGTCGCGCCGCCAGATGGTGCAGAGGCTTTCCAAGCCCGCTTCGGCGACCTCCGGCTCCGCGTCGGCCGAGGTCTGCAGCAGGGCTTCGACGACCGGCCTGCCCCGCAGTCCCGCAACCGCCCGGGCCATCCCGGCTCGCCGGTCAGCAGGGACGGCCGGGTCGGATAGCGAGCGCAGCACGTCCGCAGTGTCGCGGGCGTCCTGGCAGGGCAGCACCCAGACCAGGTAGACGAACTGCGCGCCGACCACGATCAGGTACTGCAATGGCACGAGCAGGGCCACGGGCAGCAGCAGGACCAGGGGTAGCACGATCAGCCAGCCACCCCGGATCCGCGAGGGGCCTCCGGTCGGCGGCTCGAACCGCCGACCGGCCAGCATGACGAGTACGAACATGGTCACGACCGTCAGGGGCGGCACCACGATCAGCCCCGCTCCCAGCCCCGCTCCCAACGACGCCCAGAAGGGATCATCGCCCAGAACGGGCAGCACCAGGGCCGCGGAAATCCAGCCGAGAGAGGCGGTCATGACGTAGCGCCGTAGACAGACCCACAGCCAACTTCCCGCGGTCATGGCAACTTCCTCATCTCAGCAGCTCTTCGCATAGGCGCCATTGGCCCGCGCCAACGTGAATCTTGATGATGAGTCCGCCCCGGAACCGGCCGAGCAGGGCTTCCCTCAGGCGGAGGTTGCGTAGGCGTGGGATGCGACGGCGCTCGGCCTGTCCCTTCTGTTCCTCCGAACAGCCCTCTCTTGCCGGGCTGTTTCTGCTCCTGCACGGCTCCCTCCAGAGCCGACATGAGGTGGTTGCTGACGCGGAGCCCCGCCGCGTCGTGATGGGCGTGCACCGTGGTGGAGTCCACGTTGACCAGCGACAAGTTCCCCTCCCCGTCCGGGCCGCCACAGCCATCTGGCCTTCCGGCAGGGTGGTGAACACACCGGCGTCCCGCCGGAGGCAGAGGCGTCCGTAGGCGGTCGCCCAGGGGGTTGTGCCGGAACCAGCGCCGTCCCTGCTCGGTCCGGTACGCCGGCGGGGCCTCGGCCCCCTCGGTCCGGACCAGCATCTCCCGCGCTTGGCGGCGGCGCTCCGGGGCCGCGTCCTGCACGGCCGGGAGCGCACCGAACGGCAGCACGGACGCCGTGCTCGGTGGGTCCGCATGCAACTCGCCCGGCGCCGTCGAACCCAGAAAGCCGTTCACCGCCTTTCGGACCGCGACCCGGAGCGTCTCCCGGACGTTGACGAGTACTTCGTACTGCCCGGCGGTCTGCTCCTGGCCGCGGTCCTCGCACGGCAGGCCCGGCAACGCGGCGGCCGCCGCGGGCTGGGCGCTCTGCCGCGCAACGACGAGGTGGTGCGCTGCTTTCAGGATGCGGGTACCGGCACTGTGTCCGCCGTCGGTGCCGCGGCCGTCACCGCTCGGCGGCGCAACCGCAGCGCGGCAACGCTGGACACCGCGCCCAGGAACAGCAGCCCCCCGCCGACGGGCACGGCCGACCGCAGGCCGATGACCAGCGGGTCGTCCTCGTCGATGAGCGCGCCCTTGACCGCCGACAGCGGCACGGTGCCGCCCTCCGCCACCGCGTACTGGTACCGGGAGTCGGCGGAGTTGCCGCGGTTGTCGCCCAGCAGGAACAGCCGGCCCTCGGGCACCTCGACGTGGAACGCGGCGGGCGTCCCTGCCACCGGGTCGCCGTTCATGACGTACGGCTCGTCCAGCGGCCTCCCGTTCAAGGTCAGGGTCCGGTCCCCGGGGGTGTAGGCGACACGGTCGCCGCCCACCGCGACCACCCGCTCCACACCCAGGTGGTCTTCACCCCAGGCCGCTGCGTCGAAAAGCACCACGTCGCCCCGGTCCACACCGGTGACCAACAGGTTGAAGACCATCGATCCGCCTGCCGGAAGGGACGGCATCATATGGTGAGACGGCATAACCCTGGTCGGCATGAAGAAGTACCCACCGAGCCCTCCGACACAGCTCAGAACCCCGCCCAGCACCAGGAGTGCCACCGCTGCCGCCCCAAGACGGCGTCCCCGTCCCCGGCCCTGCGTTCCCACGATCTTGCCCTGCTCTCCTCGCTCCGATGTGCGCCCGAACTGTACGGGCATGCGGCGCGAGGTACGCCAACCGGGCTCCCCGTGGGGGGTCTGCCCAGTAGACGGTGCAACCGGTCTGGTTGCTGAGGTCAGGCTCGGTTGACGGTGAGGCGTCCTTCGAAGGCGATGTCGAAAGCCTGGAGGGCTTGCTTCCAGCGGGTGGGCCGGTACAGACGGGCTTCAACGCTTTCGCGACGACCTCCAGCACGGCCGCGTAGGCCGCGTCGACATCGTCCACCTCGATGCGCAGGTCGGGGTTGACCGGCGTGGTTCATCACCTGGTCGAAGCGCAGCAGGCCGTAGCGATCCCGGCTTTGCCGGCCGCCTCCGGCCGACGCGCCTACCCGCAGCACCCACGTCCACCCGTCGCCGCGCCGATGCACCGATGCGCCGAACGTCCCAACTCCGCGCAGCACAGCAGGCCTCCGCCGGAACGCATCACCGGCACGACCGGGATCCCGAGAGCTCGGGGAACCCGTCCGACAGCCGAGCATCTTGCCCCCATGGGGCATCCGACCGCCGTCCCTGTGGAGTCGGGGTGCGCATAGTTGCACGATGACCGTCCCGCGGGTGGGGTCCCTCGGTCAAAAGCGCTGTCCCAAGGGCTCGCCGCCGCTGCATGGCAGGCGCGGCGCGGGCCACGCCGGCTCCCAGCGCCAGGACGCCCACCGGTCGGCGTCCATGAACGGCCCGGCACGTTCCTCGAGCATCGCGATGACCTGGGCGCGGGCGGCCTCCACCGCTTGGTGCTCGATGTCGGTGACGATGCCCAGGCGCCGGACGTGGGCGTATTCGTCTTCGTCCTTCCACGTCCACGTGCTCAGATCGGGGTCGATGACGAGGTCGACGGTGAGGTCGAAGGTGTCGAAGCCGGTCTCGGTGGGGCGGGTGGGGTGCTCGAAGTTGACGTACCAGTTCCGCAGCCCGGCCGCGGTGAAGAAGGCGTTGATGCTGAACCACGCCGTCGGCGGCTTCCACAGCAGGAGCTCGGTCTCCTGCCACACGCCGGGGGCGAGCTCCCACTCCCCCGTCGCCATCGCATCGAACGCCTCCGAGCGCACCGATCGGTCACCCTCTTCCCAGGCCTTGGCGTACAGGGCCGGCCACAGCGTTTGTGCGCCGGGTGCGCAGGCGGTCACCAACGCCTCACCGGTGTCGGCGATCACACGCAACGCATGCTCGCTCCACACCCGCCCGGAGCGGTGCACATCACGGCGCACCACCGTCTCCCCCACCTCGAAGGTCTCCACCGAGTGCCTCCCTCGCGAACCTGGCCGGGATGTCCGGCCACGCGGGCACCACCTCAGCCCACCGGGGCGGCGTGGGCAAGCCCCCGTTCGCCGCGCTCTGCCCATCGGGGGCCGGAGAGAAGCGCTGACGACGTTGTCGCCACGTGGCCCCGGTCGGGGTGCCGCGAGGTGGCAGGATGACGCGGTGTCCGACTCGCTTCGCTCACTCCCTTGGCCACGGGCCCGTCCGGGATCGTCCGCTATCGGCTCGCCGGGGGCCCCCGGCCCAGGCCCCGATGGGTCCGACCGCTGCCGGACGACATCCTCGCCACCCTCCTGACCGCCCAGGACGGGGGCGAGGACGGCGTGGTCACCGAGCACGAGATGGTCCAGGCGCTCGGCTTCTCGCGGCAGATCCCTCTGTCCTTCTACCGCGCCATGGCCGGGCACGAGCACCCCGGGCTCCGCGTATGCGCCGCCCGGAGGTGACAGTCGCTCACCCCTGCCCAGCAGCAGGCCCTGCTCAACGACCCCGACCCCGCCGTACGGGAAGCGGCGAAGAGCAGCTGGGAGCTGGACCCGGAAGCGGTGGAGACCACGCTGCCGTCCATCGGCTTGCACAGCAAGTCGTTCGTGCTCGGCACGTGCACCCTGTCTCCCGCGCTGGTCGAGCAGTGCTTCGCGGACGACGCGGTGTACCCCCTGGCCTGGAACCGCCACACCCCTGCCGACGCCGTCGCCCGGCTCGCCCGCCACCCCGAGGCGAAGGTCCGTGCGATGGTCGCCGCACGGCCCGACCTGGGACCGCACCTGGTCGCTGGGTTGAGGGAGGATCCGGACGAGGATGTGCGGATGCGCGCACGCCTGCACCCCTTCCCCCGCACATGGGCCGAGCACGCGGCGATCCACGCGGTCATTGGGCACGGCCCGGACTGCACGTGCTCGATCACCGAGTTGGCCGAGGAGCCTTCGCCCGACTGGTTCGCTGCCTGCGCGGCGTCCGGGGAACCGGTGCTCCGCCGTGTCGCGGCGAGCTGGCCGAGCCTGCCCGCGGAACTCGTCGACACTCTCGCGTATGACGACGACGAGGAGGTACGGATCCAGCTGGCCTGCCGCCACCCCCTGGCCCCGCAGCACCTCCTCGTGGACGTCTTCGTCGCCCGCCCGCCCCACCGTCCACACCTGCTGACCCTGCCCACGTTCCCCCGCACCGGCCTCACCCGACTCATCGGCCACCCGGACCCCGAGGTACGGGCCCTGGCCGCAGCCGATCCCGGCCTGCCCGAAGTCCCGTTGAGCGACCCTGATGAGTCGGTGTGCCGGGCAGCCGCCGCCAACCCGCGTCTGGCACCGGGAACCCTGGAGGCTCTCCTCGCCGACCCCCGCACCGCGGAGGGCGCGGCCGCCAACCCATCACTGTCCGTTCCCCGCATGCACGCACTCCTCGACCACTGCCTGAGCAGCGCCCCTACCCCGGCGGCGACGGCAGACATCCACGCAGCAAGGCAACCAGCAAACTGGAGTTGAACGAGAAGGACGGCACCCGCTTCCAGCGGCGGAACGGCGCTTCCTACGCGAGTTGGCCGACCGCTGACAGCACCCAGGCC
This sequence comes from Streptomyces sp. NPDC006529, assembly GCF_040611795.1. Taxonomy (NCBI): domain Bacteria; kingdom Bacillati; phylum Actinomycetota; class Actinomycetes; order Kitasatosporales; family Streptomycetaceae; genus Streptomyces; species Streptomyces sp. NPDC006529. The sequence continues at coordinate 62,083 of NZ_JBEXPB010000013.1, forward strand.
GCTCCCGCTCCCGGGCAACCGATGATCGGAAGGTGGGGTCGTCAGGCCGGAGTCGTTCGGCCACACTGGTGCGATGAACTTCGGGGCGGGCTTTGGCGAGGGTGGCTGGGGCGATGACGGAGCCCTCCGGGCCGCGCTGGGGCGCACGGCTGAGCGGCTCGGGGTTGACCTCCCCGAGTCGGGCACGGAGTGGGGCAGCCTCGCGGAGTACCTCGACGCGAGGAGCAGTCGATCCGCCCGGCGAGCGCCGTCGAACTTTCCAGGTGTTCCTCAAGGCCAACCGCACACCCTTGGCCTGGGGGGAGACCGCAGACCTGGCCGAAGTGGTCAGGGCGACGGCTGCCTGGACGGGCGGACTGGGCCTCGAAGAAACCAGGGCAAGTGCCCCGTTCGTCCGGTTCAGACCCTGGGCCCTCGTCCAGGAGCGCGAACCGTTCGGTGTCGTGGAGTTGGCGTGGCGCGTCAAGCTCGACCGCGTCCACATGCCGCCGTACGACCGTCATCCGCGCCCCCACGCGCTTCTGGTGGCGGCATACGCCCGGCCGGTGCTCCGTCAGTTGATGCCGGTCAACAGTCACTTCAACCTCTGGTTTTCCACCAGTGTCGAGGAATTCTGGAAGACGCGGGTCGGATACACCATCTGCCCGTACGACGAGGGGCTGTACGGGGTGCGACACGGAGGCAGGCTGGTCGCACGCGCCGAGACGCCGGAGGAAGCCGTCGCTCTCGTGGTGGCCGCCCTCCCGGAGGGGCTGGGACCGGCGAGCTGAGGCCAGAGGACCGCGGGCGGGTGTGGGGCCGTACGGCACTGCTCTGACCAGCGGCCGGGGAGAGATTGCCCTCCCCGCCCCACGGCACTCCCTGGAGTGACGCACTCACGTTCCCCACCTGGCACCGAGCGCCGCGCGCTTGGGCCACAAACCGCCGTATCCGCAGTTGAGTTGAGAAGCCCGTTGCGGGTCGAAGTGCTTCGGCTGCGAGAGCGGCGATCACTAGGGTGGCGGCGGCCCGGATGTCTGGGCCGTTGACGCGGGCCGCGGTGAGGGGGGACGGGCCGTGCACGGTGACGGTCCGGCCGTCGATGCTGACCTGGGCGCCGAGGGCCTGCCCGGGGGGGGTGATGTGGGCGGCCCGGTAGGTGTACTTCCACTCCTCGACGCGGGAGGTGCCCGGTGCCTGGCCGGTACACGGGACGGCCCTTCACGCAATCCTCGCTCAGCCGTGCTGCGTGCCCGCTCGGTCAGCACAAGGTGCGGCACCACGTGCGCCTTCCCGCTGTCGGTCACCGGTAGAAGTCCCAGCGGCCGAAGCGGGCCAGCAGGCGGCGCGCCGCCGGCTCGTCCAGCCCGAACGCCGCGGCCGCCTGCTCGAGCGTAAGGTCCGTCCGGGTAACCGTGAGCGGCCCAGTAACCCACCCGTTCGGCCGTGACCTCAAGGCGGCGTGCAGCGCGGACCGCGGCGGCCGGGGAGGTCTTCGTCAGCTTGTCGATCTCCTCCTCCAGCCGCGCGAGCAGCGTAGTGACCGCCTCGGGCAGGGGGATCGCCGACGCCTCGACCTGGGAGGTGTGCCCGTCCCAGTCCCGCAGGCAGGCATCCGCCTCGCCGGCGCCGGCCTCCGCCAGGGCCTTGCCTGCGATGCTCTCCCAGTCCAGCCGGTGTTCCGGGCCCGTCCAGCCGCAGGAACACACCGCGCGCAGCGCGGCCGCACGCGGCACCCGCGGGGAGCGGCCGTCGTAGACGTTCCACTGCGACACCGTGGAGCCACCCGCGCCGGAGCCCGCATCGAAGTACACGGGACCGGGCACCGTGCCGTCTTCCTGGAGCACGCCCACCGCGCCTTGGTGGGACCGGCCGAACTCGTCCGTCGTCCACGTCTCCCGCTCACCTGCGCCCATGACAGCCCTCCAGCTGTGGTCAGTCCCGGGCGCCCGGCGGAGGGCGCCGGCTATGACGATGCCGCAGCCGGACCTGGCGGCGCGGCACAATCCCCGAACGAGCAGGCGGAGCAGCGATGTCCTGGGGCCGGTGCGCTGCTGCACGGACGTCCGTCCGGTCCGCCTCGCCCGCCCTCGCCCGTACGCGGTCCGTCCACACCCAGAGGTTCGTGGTGGCTCGTACCGGCCGTTCACCGCTGATCATCGCTGTCACGCTGATCACCGCTGATCACCGCCAAGGTTCGCAGGCTACGCCGTCGCCATCCCGGTCGAGTTCCGATCGGTAGCCCGGCTCCCCGCGGTGCAGCGGCGCGGCGCCGGCCGCGCGAGCGTCGGCACACCTTCGGTAGTACGCGTTCGGAGCCTCGGTGGCAGGTGCGGCCGATGTGGTGGCCGGGCTCGGCTCAGCGGGCGTGACCGGGTCCGCAGGCGAAGGGGGTCCGGTCGGGGTGGCGACGTGACGTCCGGCGCTCGGGTGAGTGTCGGTACGGTGCCCGGCGTGGCCGCGGAGGCAGTGCCGCGCCACCCGGCCGGAGATCCGGAACCGCCGGCCGGACCCGTTCAACCGTTCAGCCGTTCGCGCTTGCGGCTCGGGCACGCAGCCAGTGACCACGGCACGCCGCGGTGTCCCCATGCGACCCCGGCCAGCCGGCGGCCACCGGACGGTCCGGCTGCCGGAAGTCGCTACGACGAGGCGACCGGGATGCGCCGGCTGCCAGTGAAGCCCGTGAAGCCAGCGACGGTTTCAGGCGGGGCCGCCCGCACCGGGATCGAGCCGGTCGCGGTCCAGGATGCGTTCCTGAGCCCAGTCCCGGTAGTCGGTGGGTCGTTTGTACGGCCGCTGAGACGACTGGTACTTCTGCCGGACGTTGGCCAGATGCGTGCGTACGGTGCTTACCGCGCAGTCGAATTCTGCCGCGATGTCCTTGTGGGACACACCGTCGCCGACGAGCCGCAGGATCTCCTCCTCGCGCGGATATAAAGGCGGCGGACTGTCGTCCTGTGCGAGCCAGAACGCGTGGTCGGCCGTGGTCGGCACCTGACCCGCCGCGATCTGGCGCACGACCTGGACGAGGGTGTCCAGGCCGTGCTCAGGCTTGAGGAGATAAGCCGTTGCGCCCGCTGCGGTGACGTCGCCGATCCACTCCTTGGGAGGTACGACCGTCATGACCACCACCTTGTGCCCGGCCGCGGTGAGCGCCCGAACGTTCTCCCCCGGCATGGATTTGTCACCCAGGTGCAAATCAAGGGTGACGATGCCGGGCGCGGACTTGGCGGCAAGGAATTCAGGCAGCGAAGGGAAGGCAGTGGCGCGGATCTCGGTCTCCGCTGCCAGCCACGAGACGATGCTGCTGCGGAACATCCTGTCGTCGTCGATCACACTGATGTCGATCACTGAGGCCATTTCAACTCCACGGTCGTTCCGCTGCCGGGCGTGCTCCTGATGGTGGCGAGGCCGCCGATCGCTTCGAGTCGGGCGGTGACCGAGCGCTCCAGGCCCCGGCGGTCCGCTGTCTGCGGATCGAACCCGGCGCCGCGGTCGGTGACGGCGATGCGTATCCCGCCCCGGGCGTACTTGGCCGCGGTGACCCGCACCCAGTCCGTTCGCGCGTGTGCGACGACATTGTTGAGCGCCTCGCAGGTGGCCGACGTCAGTGCCTCCACCACCTCCTCCGGCAGATCCGCCGGCAGTGTCGAGATGGTGCTCTCCACCCGGTCGAGTACGACCTGCGCCGTGTGCGCGCGGATCATCGTGGCCAGAGACTCGCCGAGTTGGAGAGCGGACGTACCGGATTCCACGTAGGTCATCGTGCGCAGGAACTGCAGATCCTTCCTGGCCAGCCGTTCGACCTTGTCGGCGCCCATCGTGTGAGCGCCCTGAGCGATCACCTGGAGCGTCTGCAGGGCGTGGTCGTGCATCAGGCCCTTCTGCCGTTTCTCCTCCTCCACCCGTGCCTTCGCGTTTTCGGCGGTCACGGCGCGCGCCGTGGCGTCGTCCGCGGCCACCGCCCCGGCCAGCAGCAGCTTGCCGGTGAAGCCCGCGACTACGGCGAAGAGCGTCATCATCGTGCTGTTGGTCAGTAGCTCCAGCCTGCTGTCCGTACCGACCGCAGGCCAGGCCCCCACCACCCAGGCCGCTATGACGGCGGCCACCGCCGCGCTCCGGTAGCGGCCGCCATAGATCGCCGCCGTCACCGTCACCCCGCACAGGGGTGGGATGACCCAGTTGCTGATGGACGCCGCTTCGACCGGCGGATACGAGCGGCTGATCACCAAGGCGTAGGCGACGGCCAGCACCACGTCCGCGGCCACCCAGCGGCCGGGCAGCGCGTCACGGCGGATCGCCGTACCGAAGAGGACAGCCGAGAACAGCGCGGCCAGCACATAGCCGACCGGGACTTGGAGCGGGTAGGCGCTGAGGCCGTCACCGACGAAGGGCACCCACAGCCAGAGCGCGAACTGAACGGCCCGCAGAAAGGCCAGAGCACGGAGGAGCATTCGATTTGTCCGTTCCAACGCCGTTTCCAGAGCGGGTTGCGATGTCATGCCTCACCATGGCAGGGCCGGGGCGGTCCGCGTCATCCTTCCGACAGCTACCCCCTCGCCGTCCATGGACCGGGGGTCCATAGCGGCGGGGACGTCCTCCGCACGTCGATTACGCCCTCTGCCGCCCCTCCCTACCGTCGTGATCCGCAGGCCCCGTGCACCGCGCGGCTTGGTGGAGTGGGAGGGAGATCGGACATGGACAGCTCGGTCCACAAGGGACTTCTCGTTCTCGTAGTGGTCCTCGTCGGTGTCACCACGGCGCTGGCCGTCAGCCTCATCGGCGTCATCGGCGAGGCGGACAGCGCCAAGCGCACCGAGGCGTTCCGGCATGGCGCCGTCGCCTTCATGGGCGCCGTCTCGACGACCGTGCTGCTGCTGAACGCGGCCGGCGTGCTCGGCGGCGGGGACTAGGGCGGGGCGGGTCGGGGCTGGTGTGCACAGGCCGGCGTCGGCCTGGGGTGCGGCCCGCCGGGGCGACGAGGGCGTATCGGGGCCTGCTGGGAGGGGCCCTGATACGTCGGGAGAGGTGCCGAGAGCCGGGGCCCTGAGGGGCGCCGGCTCTGTTGGCGGCCCTCGCGCGCCGGCGCGCTCGTGCGGGTTCCCTGGTGCGCCCCTCCGGCAGCATGTGACGCCGGTGTGGCAGCGAGGCCTCCAGTGGGCCACCGAAGGAGTGTGAGCGCTCACATCGATCTCGTCAACGGCTGTGACGGAAAACTGCCCTGATGGCCCTTCAGTTACGAACGGGTGGCGACCAGGCCCTTGACGCCCTCTGACATGTCATGGTCTTCTCCCTGAAACACGCCGGATGTTCGACGTTCAAATTGTTAGCGCTAACAAAACGCCGGAGAACCAGGGTCTCACCTGCAGGGGTCACGTCTTGGCGCCGCCTCGGACCTGCCGTGCCGGTCCGCACGCACCGAGGAAACCCGACCCCTGCCCAAGTCGCCCCCAGGAGGGTGCAGATGAACGTTCCAGTTACAGCTCCCCGAACCTCGACACTGCGAGGATGGCGTCCACGGGTGGCCGCCCTTCTCTCGATGGTGTTCGTGGCCGGCTTCCTGGTGATGGTGAATCCGTCGACCGCCTTGGCGGCCTCCGTCGACACCGGCAAGTGGTACGTGCTGGTGAACCGCAACAGCGGCAAGGCGCTGGACGACTACAACTTCGCCAGCGCCGACGGTTCGCCCGTCGTCCAGTGGAGCCGGTCCGGCAACCAAGCCCAGCAGTGGCGTTTCCTGGACTCCGGCAGCGGCTACTACCGGCTGCAGAACCGTAACTCCGGCAAGGTCCTGGACGACTACGGCTGGTCCTCGGCCGACGGCGCCGACGTCGTCCAGTGGAGCGACCTCAACGCGACCAACCAGCAGTTCCGCCTCGCGGACTCCGCCGACGGCTACGTCCGCCTCCTGAACCGCCACAGCAGCAAGGCACTTGAGGTCCAGAGCGCCTCCACCGCCGACGGCGCCAAGATCGTGCAGTACGCCGACTGGGGCGGCGGCAACCAGCAGTGGCAGCTCGTCCCCGTCGCCGACGTCGACACCGGCACGTGCTCTCTTCCCTCGACGTACCGCTGGACATCGACCGGCCCGCTGGCCCAGCCGAAGTCGGGGTGGGTCGCACTCAAGGACTTCACCAGCGTCGTCTACAACGGCAAGCACCTCGTCTACGGCACGACGCACAACACCGCCACCGGGGAACAGGGGCGCTGGGGACTGACGAGCTTCAGCCCCTTCACGAACTGGTCCGACATGGCCACCGCCACCCAGAACACGATTCCCTTCGACGGCATCGCGCCGACGCTGTTCTACTTCGCCCCGAAGAACCTCTGGGTGCTCGCCTATAACGGGGGTTGGCCGCACACCTTCTCCTACCGCACCTCTAGCGACCCCACCAACCCCAACGGCTGGTCCGCGCAGCAGGAGTTGTTCTCGGGCACCCTCCCGGTCGGCGGCCCCCTCGACGTGACCCTCATCGGCGACGACAAGAACATGTACATGTTCTTCGCCGACGACAACGGCGGCATCTACCGCGCCGGCATGCCCATCGGCAACTTCCCGAGCAGCTTCGGTTCGTCGTCCACGAAGATCATGAGCGACACGGCGGCCAACCTGTTCGAGGCGCCGGAGGTGTACAAGATCCAGGGCAAGAACCAGTACCTCATGATCGTCGAGGCGCAGGACTGGCGCGGCCGCTTCTTCCGCTCGTTCACCGCCACCAGCCTGGACGGCACCTGGACACCACAGGCCGACACCCAGAGCAACCCCTTCGCCGGCAAGGCCAACAGCGGCGCGACCTGGACCAACGACATCAGCCACGGCGATGTGGTGCGCACCAACCCCGACCAGACCAAGACCGTCGACCCCTGCAACCTCCAGTTCCTCTACCAGGGGCGCGACCCCAGCACGGATGGCATGGACTACGGCATCCTGCCGTACCGGCCGGGGGTACTAACGCTGCAGCGCTAAGGCCTGTTGCGGAAGTGGATCTTCGACGTTGATGCGCACGCCCCGTGGGACGTGCGGACCTGACGAACGGCCAGTGGGCCCGCTTGAGCCATTGCTGCCGCGGGGCATCAAACCTGGTCGGGGCGGCGACGGAGGGCTGCCGACGGGACCGGTCGCGGACGCGGATGACGGGGTGTGTCCGCGCCGGCCCCAGGTGCGGGGAGAGGAAAGGGCAAGGCCGGGCCCTTCGGCCCGGCCCTCGATCTGGCGGGGGTTTTCAGGAGGCCAGTCGGGTTCCGCGCCGCCACACGGAGCGGGTGTTGAGGCTGTCGGTGATGGTGGTGGTGGGGTCGCCGTCGACCAGGAGCAGGTCGGCGCGCAAGCCCTCGGCGATGCGGCCGCGGTCGGAGAGACGGAAGCGCCGGGCGGTGGTGGCGGTGGCTGCGCGCAGTGCCGCCGCGGGGGTCAGGCCGGCTTGGACGAGGTGCTGCAGTTCCTGGTGGACGCTGGCGCCGTGGGCGAGGCCGCCGAGGAACGGCATGGGCAGGGAGGCGTCGGTGCCCACGAGCAGGTCCACTCCTGCGTCGACGAGGGCCTTGACGCTGTCCAGGACGTCCTGGAGCTTGCCTTGGGGGTAGTGGCCGAAGCAGGAGCGCAAGGTGGTGTCCCAGTCGGTGTCCAGGCGGGAGGACACGCGAGGGTCGTCGGCCAGCTCGCTGCCGGTGATGCCCATCATGGAGGCGTTGAGCACGGTGCAGGGCACGACGAACATCCCGGCGTCCTTGATCATGGTGATGATCTCGTCGGTGGGGGGCTCGACGAACAGGTGGACGAGGCCGTCGATGCCGGCCTGGACCGCCATGCGGGCGGCGTCGATGGTGAGCACATGGGCGACGCTCAGCACACCCAGCTTCTTCGCCGCGGCGACGCCGGCGTTCAAGGTGTCCTGGTCGAGCATGGGAAGGCCCGGATGCCCCTCGACGCTGCCGTCGTCGATCATGAACTTTATGTAGTCCGAGCCGTGCGCGATCAGCTGCGGAACGGAAGCCGCCGCAGCCTCGGGACCAGTGGCGTCGGGGCGGTAGGGCGGCGCACCCCGGTGCCCGCCGCCCTGCCCGCCGCCCTGTCCGCCACCGACGGGCCTGCCCGGGTCGAAGCCTTCGGGGAAGAGCTCGCTGGGGTGTCCGCCGGGCGGGGTCAGCGCGAACCCGGACGAGCGCACATCGGCCACCGAGTCGTCCTCGCTGATCGCTCCGCGCCGGTCTCGGGTGTGCACACCCTGCATCTCCAGCTCGGTGGTGACGCCGAACTTCAGGGCCAGCGCGAGGGAGTCACGGTCGGTATGGACGTGCGCGTCGATCAGCCCCGGCAGCAGCGTAGCCCCGGAGCCGTCGACGACCTCGGCTCCGGCCGGGGCCTCCCCGCCGACCTGAACGATCCTGCCTCCTTCGATCACCACGGTGGTGACGCCCAGGGGCTTCTCCCCGTCGAAGACCCGGGCGCCGGTGATGGCGGTAGTGCTCATGGCTGTGCCTCGTTTCTGGTGGACCGACTCCTCACTGTATACCTTGAGTCATATACATGCGGCACGCATGTTGATTAACCGTGTCGTAGATTAGGGGTGTGACCAGCCAAGGACATCGTGCGCCCGACGACGACTCCCTCCTCGACAACGTGGGGCCGGCGCTGTCCCGGCTGCGTCGGCGCATCGGCGGCGGTCGCGGAGACCTGACCCGCAACATCGTGCTGAACGTGGTCGGCGACGCAGCAGACCGGATCACGGTGGGAGGAGTGGCCGAAGAGATGGGCGTCGCCCAGCCCGTCGCCAGCCGTGCCGTTGCCGCATGCATCGCGGAGGGCCTGCTCCGTCGAGTCGCCTCCCAGCAGGACGGGCGCAGCAGCCTGCTCGAACTCACCGACGCGGGAGAGGCCGCGCGTCGGGCCTACGCAGCCGAGCAGCGCCGTGCCTTCGAGGAGATCACCGCGCAGTGGGACACCGCGGACCGCTTGCAGTTCGCACGCTTCCTCACCCGCTACGGCCGGGACGCGAGCGACTGGACGGCCCGCAGGCGACCCAGCGGCAGCCGGTCGGACGGCTGAACCGACCACTCATCGACGGCCGCCCGCCATCTCCACCGGGCGGACGACCGTGTCTGAAATGTCGCAAGGCGACGGCTACTGCTCCAGAGCGGGCGAGTGGCGCCGTCGAACCCGGGCATGTGTAGTTCATGGGCACACTGAAGGGTTGGGAACGGGCGATCGAGCGGGCCGGGCAGGCACTGGTGGCGAAGCTGTTCGGGAGTGATGCGATGGAGGCAGAGGTGGTCGAGGCGCTGCTGCGGACGTGCGACGAGCAGGCCGTCGTGTGCAGCTCCCAGCGCACGGTGGTGCCGAACGTGTACATCGTCGAGCTGCCTTCGCCCGTGTACGCCGAGATCGGCCCACATCTCGCCGTCGTGGGGCAGGATCTGACCGACCGATTGGTGCGCCACGGCGAGCGCGAGGGCTACGAATGGGCCGGGCCGCTCACCGTGCGGGTCGCCTCGGCCGAACACGTCCCCAACGGCCGCTACCAGGTCCGCTGCGCCCCCATGGCCCACATCACCTCCGCACCACTGAGTGCGCCGAACGCGTAGCCCGGCTGCCTACCGCCCCCATGGGTACGCCCCGCTGGCGGGCCACGGTCCTGTGTGGCGGCGAGTGGGGAAGTGAGCCCCACACCTCGGCGGCTTGGGCGGCGCCAGCCGGGCCTTCGCTCCCAGCCATGCGCGGCAGCGTCCAGGAGGAGTGGCAGCAGCTGATCGAGTCGCGTGGGCGCGGACGGTGCAAAGTCGGCGCCCTGCGGCTTCGCCACCTGCCGACCATGTGCTGTCGATCCCGCTCACCGTCGCCCTCGCGCTCGGGGCCATGGAGGCGGCGTTCTACGCGATGCTCCTACTTGGCCCCGTCCTCACCTGGAGCCTGGTCCGCTCCTTCCGGTCCTTCCACTCCACCTCCGCGTCGAAGGCGGCCTGAGGGCTCCTGGTCGGCTGCCGTTGACCTCACCCACCGCACACGGGTCGCGCCACCGACCCCGAAGGACCAGGGCGAGGCGCCGAGCCCCGCCTCTCAGCCCGCCTGTCCGCCACGCCTACGCGTGGGGCTGGCCGTAGTACCGGCCGAACCGCTCCAGATAATTGGACTCGCCGGCCTGCTTGGCCTCGTCGTATTCGGGGGCGTCCTTGATCTGGTCCTTCGTCCGGTTGACGTAGACCTTCTCCCCGATCATGTCGATGCGCTCGATGGTCCCGGCCGGCAGCAGCACGTGCTTGCCGAAGATCCACGTCCCGGTGTCCACGACCAGGTAGGAGGCTCCGACATCCTCGGAATGCTTACTGATCTTGCCGATGCTCCCGTCGGTGGCCTCGACCTTGTAGCCGACGATGTCGGCGCCCTTCAGGTATCCCGCACTGGGGTGGTAACCCCAGATGTTGAACTCGCTCACAGCGGCGCCTTTCGGTAGTCCATGCCTACCGACAACCTGACCAGATCGCACCGAACGCAAAACCCAAGCAGGAGAAAGCCACTCCGCTGCCCTGCCGCTCGCGGTCTCCCGAACGCGACGGCGTCCCTACCGCCGAGCGTGGTAGCAGGACATCGAGGGGACTACTCCGTCTCCCCCGTAACGCGGACCGCCTGCTGCACCTCCTGGAAGTACACCGGATCTTTGCAGGGCGGACCGTGGGGCGTCGCGCTCGGCCCCGAGCCCCCCGGTGGCCGCAACGGTATGGGCATTCGGGCAGCGGCCGTGACCGTGCTGCGGCGGTGATTGCGCCCTATGGGTGGCTGAAATGCACTTCTAGGGACTTCGCGGTCGGTGAGCGGGTCGTTCGCGGGGTGCCGGTTCGGACCGAGCCACATCGCACGATGCATTCCTTCCAGAAGGACTGGGAGCTTCACGTCGAACTGGACGAGGTGGCCCGCAGCATCAACCACTCCTGCGCACCCAACACCGGGGTCGTGGACAACGCCCAAGGGGGCTACGACTTCGTGGCCCCGACCACGATCCGGGCCACCGAAGAGATCACCTGGGACTACGAGACCACCGAATACGAGAGCATCGCCGTCGGCACCTGCTTGTGCGCCAGCACGGCGTGCCGGGGCCGCACCCGCGGTTTCCGGTACCGCACCGACCTGGTGGCGTACACCGCGGCCTACCTGCGCACCAGGTAACGGCGCCACCCGCAGCTCGCGGGCCCGGGGCACAAGGGCCGGTGGCCACCGGCATGGCTCGCCGGCCCGGGCACCGCCGGGCACCCCGGGCGCCGCACACCGGTGGCGCTTGCTTCGGCAGCGCTACGCGGCTCGGTGCGCCAGCGCCCGCAGGTCGAGCTCCGAGGCTCGCGCGGTGTCCAGGTCCGGGGCGAGGGCGGCATACTCGACGGTGCCGCAGTTGAGGGTGTCGTCCGCAGTGATCACCACCCCGGTTCCGGTGGCGGGATTGAAGGCCGAGCCACTTTCGTTCAGCGCCTCCAACAGCCGGGGGACGCTGGTGACGGACAGGTCGTTGTGGGCAACCAGGACATGGTGGCGCTCCCATTGCGGACCCAGGAGTGCGGTGGCGAGGTGGTGCAGGTGGGTGCAGCCGCCCAGCCGGGCGTTTACCTCGTTGAACCACACCCGCCCGTTCGGCGCGACGATGGCGTCGATGTTGACCAATCCGCGGTAGCCGAAGGAACTCATGGCGCCGGCCAGCCGCAGCGCGTGCAGGGAGATGGTCTCGAGCACCTGGGCGGAAAGATCCTGGGCCGGCATGACGAAGCCGTTCCAGATCGGCTCCATCAGCATTTCGCCGACGTTCAGGATCTGCGGGGCTCCCGACTGCGGTGAAGGGCAGAGTACTTCCACGCACAAGGATCGACAGCGGGGGTGGTAGGTCTCGGCGACGACTGCCCGCACGGGGCATGGGTGGCGGCGAGACCCGTGTGGGCGAGGATCGCCTCCCGGTCCTGGGCGCTGCCCAGGGGGAGCGTGAAGGCAGCACCGGCCGACGGAACGTTGGGGTCGGTGTGACACAGCACATTGCCCGCGCCACCGCCCATGCGGTCGGCCTTGACGATCACCGCACCGGTCGGCGCGGCAAGCCGGTCAAGTGCGCGCTCCAGATCACCGCGGTGGGCGCACACCGCCCCGTCCGGGACGGGGACATCGAGGCCGGCCGCCAGAGCGCGGAAGACGACCTTGCTGTTGAACAACTCCGCGCCACCGGAGGCATCGAACGCGGAGACCGCGTCCTGGGGCAGAGCGATCTCCGACGCCAGGGGGCGATTCCACGGTCCGACATGTACGCCCGGATCGCCCAGTCCTCGGGGACCGCCACGACCTTGCGCAACCGGTCGAGGAACTTGGGCCGCAGCAACGCCTCCTGGCCCAACACCCGGACGTCGCTGTCCCCGGGAGTCAGCAGATCCACACGTGCCGGATCGAAGCCCATCAGCGCACCCACATGGGCGACGAAGGACGGGTCCACCGGCTGCGGCAGCACCAGGGCGTCGCCGTCGCGCAGCAGCCACACCATCCGCGCCGCGACGACCGGCGTTCCCTCCCGTTCCCGGGGATCCAGGTCCTCCAGCCGATCCACCATGCACTCGCTGTTGCAATTGCCGACCCATCACCGCCGCACACCGTCCCCCTCCGCCAGCCGCATCGCCCCATCCTGTCCCGCCCGCGGCTACATGAACCACTCTTGCGTTGCTCGTCATCCGGCGGACAGGGTGGTCCACTTCTGGTTGGAGTCGCCATGGCAGTCCCACAGCTGGAGCTGCGTTCCGTCGGTCGTGGAGTAGCCCGGGATGTCGAGGCAGCGACCGGAGACGGGGTTGCGGTAGCCACCGTTGTAGGGCTGCCAGATCTGGTTGGAGCCGCCGTGGCAGGCCCAGATCTGGATCTTGGTGCCGTTGGCCGTCCCGAAGCCGGCGGCTTCGAGGCACTTGCCCATGGAGCGCAGGGTGCCGTCGGTGTAGGCGGACCAGAACTGGTTGGTGCTGTTGCCGCAGCTCCAGATCTGGACGGCGGTCCCGTCGGCGGTGCCGAAGCCGCTGACATCCAGGCACTTGCCGCCCAGGCCGGACTGCACGGGCGCGGGGACGGGGGCGGGGTTCCTCAGCCACCCGGCGCTGTCCGCGGTTCGGATGCCGCGGTGGAAGGCGTCGGCCATCTTCTCGTAGCCCGCGTCGTTGGGATGCAGGGCGTCGGCAAGGTCGGCCGTGGTCAGGCTGCTCATGTCCACGTACGCCACGTGCTTGCCCGCGGACTGTGCCTCGCTCACGATCTGGGGGATGGCCTGGTTGTACGCGGCACGGAACTGCTCCTCCGCGCCGCTGGTGGACACGACCAGGGAGGCCACGAGGACGGTGGCGTCGGGGACGTCGGCGGTGATCTGGTTGACCAGCGACTTCAGCCGGGCGGGAGCGGTGGATACCTGGTAGCTCCCGGCCAGGTCGTTGGTGCCGATCATCAGCGTCACGACGTTGGGCCGATAGCGGGTCAGCGAGGCGTCGGCGAGTTCGGCGACCTGGTGGATCCTGTATCCCTGGTGACCTTCGTTGTCGGGGTCGGCCATCGAACCGCCCCGCAGCGTGCCGACGAAGTCCAGCGGATGGCCGTCCGCGGCGAGCTTGCTCCACAAGGCGTTTCGGTAGCCGTTGTCCGTACTGCTTCCCACGCCCCAGGTTATGGAGTCGCCCATCGGCATGACCCGCAAGGGTGTGCTGGAGGCGGCGGAGGCAGAGGTCGCGCCTGTTGTCGTCACCCCGAGGGTGGCAGCGACGAGGGCGAGCAGGAAGGGAACCCAAAACTTCCTCATGAAGGCGTCCTCTTCGGTGGTGGGCGCTGATTCAACGGGGCTGATCACCGTTCATGCGTTCCATCGGTTCGCCGCGGGCGTGGCCCTTCGGGTCCACTCGAAGGGACCAGGCCCGCGTTTCCCACCGGCCGTCAAGCCAGCGGCGGTGAAGGTAACGGCCCGAGCCGGACCCGTCAGTAGCCGACCTGGAAGGTGGCGTCGGCCTTCTCCGTGGTGGTGGATATCGGGTCGATGCGCAGGACGTAGCCGGTGTGCCGGATGTAGCGCGTCGGGAAGTTGTGCGAACGGAACGACGACCAGGCGGAGTCGGCCAGTCCGGCGGTCCTGTGGAACGTGGCATCCGCGGCGAAGGTCGCGGTGCCGTCGTTCTCTTCCAGCCGCAGGTCGTAGTCGTAGTGCCGCAGATAGCGGGTCGGGAACTTCACCGACTGGAAGGACACACCCGCGCTGTCGGCCAGGCCGGGCACGAGCTTCCACTGGGAGTCGGTGAACGGGTCGAACGGGTAGGGGTCGATCCGGCCGACGGAGTTGGCATGACGGACGTATCGGTCGGGGTAGTTGTAGGACTTCAGCCGGTTCCAGGCGGGGCTGCCCCACTTCGCCACGAGGTTGTTGTACTCGGTCGTGGTGATCGTCGCGATGGTGCAGTGCTTGGAATTGAGAGGCTGGGTGTACAGGCGCTGGTCGAGCGGGGACCAGGTGCCGGAGGCGAGGTCGTTGCTCTGCCAGGCGTAGTAGACGCCGTTCGGCGTGTAGGTGTCGCCCCACAGGTACCAGGATCCGGAGGTCAGGGACTTCACCAAGGTCGGCGCCTCGGTGCCGCCGTGGGCGACCGCCGTGCTGAAGGGCGTGAAGCTGCCCGGATCGAGGGTGGTCGACCGCGCGCCGACCAGGGTCTGGTCCCTCTTGTAGTAGAGGTAGTTGACGCCGTTGACGCCCACGGCCAAAGTGCCGTCGATGATGTCGTAGCCGGGATCGAAGAAGACTTGCGGGGACGACACCGTCTGGAAGTCGGTGGTGTAGTTCACCATGATCACGCCGTGGCCGCTGGCATTGACGGAGGAGTAGATGATCCCGTACTGGCCCCTGCCGGCGTCCCAGAAGGACTCGGGCGCCCAGCTGTGGGTGACCATGTCGTGCAGCTTGAGGCGCCGGTAGCCCGTGAGGCTGCGCAGGTCCGCGGAGTCCCAGACGTGGATGTACTGACTGTTGTAGCCCCAGTCGGTGCCCTTGAGGTCGGTGGCGAGTACGACGAAGGTGCCGTCCTGCTTGCGCATGATGAACGGATCACGCAGGCCGCCCGCGCCCGCGGTCGGGGTCACCACGGGGTTGTTCTGGTTGAGCGGCATCCAGCGGAGGCCGTCGGTGCTGACGGCCAGGTGCAGGCCGTAGTCGGCTTCCAGCATGGTCGCGGACTCGGTGAAGTAGCCCATGACGTACGCGGCGTCGGCGGCGTAGGCGGGCAGGGCGCCGAGCGTCAGCGTTCCGGTCAGGGCCAGCGGGACGGTGGCGGCCATACCGAGGAACAGCCGGCGCGACGGGTGCGGGCCGGGGCCGGTGGTGGCGGTCATGTGCGCTCCAGGGTGCGTGGGGGGCGGGCGGCCGTTCTCGGCGGTCACGGCATGCACCGTCGCGGTGCTGAGCGAGGCACCCCGGACCACGGAATGCAACGGGCGCCGCGGGTTGTCGCAGACGTTGCGTCCCTGCTCAGGGGGGTGCTGCCCTTCCGTGGGGCCCGCCCGTCGGGCATGCGGGACGGTGTGAGCGAGCCTGAATGTTAGCGCTAACAAATCAGTCGGTGAAGTCAGGCGTGGGATGAAGGCGGCTTGATGGCCATCACTATGTGTCAGCCCGAGTAGTGCGTCAAGGTCACGCGCAAGGTCATCCCGCGGTCCGACCGGGAATCGCGGCCAGGCCCACCTGAACGCCTGGAGCGTCCATGTGCAGCCGGTCTTGACGGCGCATGGCCGACCCTAGTTGTGGGTCGGCCATGCGTGAGCGGGGTGGGTCAGTGCGGCGCGGTGCCGGCAGTGGCGCAGGTGGCGCCGTTGAGGGTGAAGTCGCCCGGTGTGGGGTTGGCCCCGGAGTAGGCGCCGTTGAAGCCGATCGTGGCGGAACCACCGGTGGGCAGGGACGCGTTCCAGCCGGCGTCCTTGACGGTGACCTTGGCACCGGTCTGCGCCCAAGTGCCGTTCCAGCCCTGGGTGAGCGTCTGGTTGCCGGCGAAGGTGAATCCGAGGTTCCAGCCGGTGACCGGTGCCGCCAGGTTGGTGAACTTCACGCTGGCGGTGAAGCCGGCGCCCCAGTCGTTGCCGACCTGGTAGGTGACGGTGCAGCCGCTCGTCGTGGCCGGGCCGGTGGACACTTGTAGCGGAGCCGACGGAGGTGAGCTGCGGCCCCCGGTGTCGATGGCCACCACGCGGAACGTGTAGGCGGTGGTTGGAGTCAGGCCGGTGACAGTGGCGGTGGTGGCCGGCGCGGGGACGGTGGCCAGCGGCGCCGTGGTGGCCGGGTCGCCGGCGTACACGCGGTAGTCCGCCAGGGGGGAGGCCCCGGGTGTGGCGGCCGGCCAGGTCAGCGTCACGCGGTCCGGGCCGACTGCGGAGGCCGTGGGAGCGCCGGGCGCCGAGGGCGGGGTGGTCTGGGCCGAGCCGGCGGGAATGACGTATTCGGTGATGGAGTACGCCGGGAAGGTCGCGGTGAAGGAGCCGCCGCCCAGCGGCTGACCGGCCAGGTGCTGGATCGTGGTGGGGTCGCCCTGGCCGTAGCGGTAGACCTGCGCCGCTGCCGCGAGCGCGGCGCCACCGGTCACGGATACGGGTGCGGTCAGGTCGCCGGTGCTCTTGTTGATCACCATGACCGTGGTGGCATGGTCGCTGCTGCGCTCGGCCGCGTACACCGACAGTTTGTCCTGGTCGGCGCTCGCGGCCTTGACGGAGGTGTCGCCGAAGGCGCCGCCCTGGCCGTCGTAGTTCAGGAACATGCGGAAGGCGTACGCTCCGGGGTCGGTCGCCTTGGGCGGTGACCACAGGGTGGCCAGGTCCAGCCCCTGACGTCCGAAGATCCCCAGCACGTCGGCCTGGGCCAGGCCGCCGTCGATGTGGTCCAGCGCGCCCCAGTTGTACTCCGAGATGGCCAGTTTCGTACCGGGGTAGTTCTGGTCGACGAGCGAGCGCATGCGGGGGACGAACTGGATCGGCTGGTTGATCCAGCTCTCGTCGACGTAGGAGGGATCCCACAACTGGCGGGTGGAGCGCAGTCGCAGGGCCTGCGTCGCCGCGTCGTCCGCGCTGCCGGACACACCGGACTGCTGCGGGTAGATGTGCTCGTCGAAGTAGTCCAGGATCCGGCGCCCGTGCGCCTGCTCGTACTCCTTCATCTTCTGCAAGTACCACGGGGCGAACTGCGTGCCCCCGTGCGCGGCGGCGTCCGGCGGGTTCGACCAGCAACTGCCTCCCTGCCGGCCGCACACCTGCTGGTCCAGGCCGGAGTAGACCAGCGAGTTGAAGCCCCAGCCGACCGGGCCGAGGGTCTGCGCCGCCGGGTCGGCGTCCTTGACGGCTGCGGCGACGGCGTAGGTACTGTCACGCATTTCGTCGTAACTGGCCCCGACCGGGCGGACATCGCGGTGGGTGCCGAACCACAGGTCCGGTTCGTTGTCCAGGTTGTAGAAGCGAACACCACCGCTGTTCGCGGTGCCGTGGGCACTGTCGAGGTGCTGCACCCAGCCCTTGACGAAGTCCGGGCCCGCGGGCGTGCTGGTCTCGGCCGGAGCATTGCCCGTGATCAGGGTGCCGTCGGGCTTCCTGCCGTTGCCGCAGTCGGGGCGCCACTGCGCGTCGGTCTCCTGTTGCGGACCGTACTTGGCGACGCTGAACCCGCAGCCGCTGTCGCGGCCGGCCGCCGTCCAGCCGATCAGCGGCACCGTCATCAGCGTGTCGGTGCCGGTCCTGCGGTTCTGCTCGACGAACTTGTCCGCCTGCGATCCGGCGGGCAGTGCGGCGGGGTCGTTGTCGTAGTGCAGGTCCTCGAAGTACCAGTCCGACCCGGCGTTGTAGGCGTCGAGCTTGTAGTTGTAACGGCTGGTGGCGTTGCCGCCCCAGCGGCCCATCGGCAGACCAAGTTCCTTGGCCAGGGCTTCGTCGGGGAAGTTCATGCCGTAGATGTGGGGGTCGATGGAGTGCCGCCCGCTGGTGGCGTCCACGGTGATCGCCGGGCCCGCGGCGGCAGCGGCCGCCGGCATCGCTCGCCCGGGCGCGGTGCCGACGGCCTGCGCCGCTCCGGTCCCGGCCAGCAGTACCGCGACCGCCGCCAAGGCGGCCGCCTTGTGTGTCGTACGCATGGTCTCCTTCTCAGCAGCCGGCAGCGCGGGCGGTACGGCCCGCAACGCCCGAAGCGTGCGATCGACACGTACCACCGGCAGCGCCGCGGCCTTGGACGGGGGACGGAAAGGACCGCGCTGAGGGAACGCCGGGAAGACCCGGTACTCAACTCGCCGCCAGTGGGGCGAGTCATCGTGTGGGAGCGCTCCCATGCAGGAGTGTGGAGCGCCCGGACCGGGGTGTCAACACGTATGCGCGCATCGCTCTGACTACGGGTCAGGCGTCCCCGACAACCGTCAGGCCAGGAAGCGCTCGACGGCCTGGCGGGCGCGGGCGTTCGAGGCCGCCGCTTCGGCCAGGGACCGGGCGAGGGCATCGATCCACTCGTCCATACCGACGGGCCGCCGCGAGAGCACGATGCCCCGTACCTCGTGGCGGATCTCCCCGGTCACCCGGCCACGGTCCATCCACAGCGAGAGCCCCTGCTCCCCGAGGGCGACGTCCAGTTCGGCGACCGCGCCCTCGCGACCGGCCAGCCGTTGCGTGACGGAACGCCTGCGCTCGACCCGTACGGCGCCGGGCGGCAGCAAGTCCGCAAGGTTCGCCGCAAGCACGTTGACGTAGAGGTTCAGGTCCGCGCTGTCGCGGCGCAGCGCCGCGGCCAGCAGTTCCACTTCCCGCTCAGCCATCGAGGCCCAGCACCATGGTCGGCCGGTCGATGACGTGGTCTTCGCGCAGCGAGCGCACCGCAGTGCCTATGGCGAAGAACTCGGTGGTGTGCGATCCCCAGCTGTGCGAGTGCTGCCTCAGCTGCACCGCCACGATCCCATCGGCGTCCAGGGCTTTGCCCTCGGCCTGCATGCGGCTCATCGCCAGCTCGCGCGCGTCGTAGAGCGCCTGGGTGAACGGCTCGATCTCGACGTTGCGGCCCGTGGTGCTCAGCGCTTGGGCGAAGCGCTGGTGCGCGATGTGGTAGACGCACGAGCCCATGACCATGTCCAAGGGCGCGTATCCGGCCCGGAGCAGCGTCCAGAAGTCCTGACCGGAGAGGTCCGAGGTGAACGGCTTGCCCTTGTTGTTGAGCCAGGTGCCGCTCTGTCCCGGGTCCGCGCCGTCCGCCTTCACGGCCGTGCCGACCGCGATGAACTCGGCGATGTCCGTGCCGAACTCCTTGAACCGGATGTCCAGTCGCACTCCCACGACCCCGTCCGCCCCCAGAGCGCTCGCTTCGGCTTCCATCCGGCTCATCGCCAGATCGCGCGCGTGGTACATGGCCTGGGACAGTTTGGTCAGTTCCTGGTTCTTCGACCACCTGCCGAGTTGCAGGCCCACGTGGTAGACCGAGGAGCCGAGGACCAGGCCGCGCGGGCGGAAGCCGGCTTCGCGCACCAGCAGGAACTCGTTCACGGTCAGGTCAGAGGTGAAGAACGAGTCCTTCTCGCCGGGCTGCAGCTGTGCGAGCCGCCGCATCGCCCCCTCGGGTATTGCCTCGGCGGCCGGCCGTGCGGCATCACCGACCGGTTCCCGCCCCGTTGTCTCGGTCATGTCAGCCCTCGCGCTCCAGTCTCATGATGGTCAGTGGTCTCGGCCCGGCAGGCCGCCCGGAGCGGCTGAACCGGGCGATGGCGGTGCCGACGAAGACCGCCTCCGCGCTGAAGTCGCGCGCGTACCCGAAGCTGGGGCATTCGCTCTCGTGCACCTGCAACTCCACGTCGTCCAGCACCACCCCGTCGGCGCCGTGCTTCGCGGCGTGCACGGTCAGCTGTCGCCGGGCGTCGCTGCGCACGTGGTGGACCAGCTGGGTGTAGCCGTCGACCTCCTGGTTCCCGGCGGTCCAACCGGTCCGGCGGGAGGTGCGCCAGTCGTCGTGGCGGGCTTCGAGGGCGATGCCGAAGGCGAGTCCGGTGGGAACCCACCCGGCGGACAGGAGCTTGGCGAAGTCCTGGCCGCTGACGTGCGAGGTGAAGGGCACGCTCGGCCGGACGCGCGAGGAGGCCCGCACCGCGGTGCCCAGCGCGGTGAACTCCACTGCCCCCGGCGAGGACTCGACCGCGCGGACCCGCAGCTCCACCCCGACGATCCCGTCACCGCCGAGCGCACGGCACTGGGCCACCACGCGGGCCAGCGCCAGCCTGCGCGCCTCGTACATCGTCTTCACCAACGGCGAGAAGGAAGAGGTCCACGCCGAGGACGGCACCTTCTTGCCGCCCGTGACCGACCATGCGCCTGGGCAGCCCCCGAGGCCGGTGTAGCCGATGGTGAAGACGGCCGTACCGAGCACCTGCCCGACCGGCTCGAACCCCACGCCCTGGACCGCCGCGAACTCCTCGACCGACAGCGCCGAGTCCCAGCTACCGCCGGCCCAGGGCCTGCCCGTGCGACCCGCAGCGCTGCCGGGCGGGCCGGCGTCTCGTTCGTGTGTCATCCGCTCCTGTGCCATCGGGCTCCGGGCCGACCGCACGGATCGCGTCGCCCTCATCTGGAGCGTACGTCATCGACCGGACGAGCGAGACGGCGATCCCCGGACGCCAACCAGTCGTCCGCTCAGGGCCCTTGGTCAACACCCACATCTCCGCATCGATGGCGGTGGGTCACGGCGTTCCGTTGGCTCCGCTGGCGCAGGGGCTGCCCAAGCCGACGATCCCGCCCGCCCCTCCGGTTCCGCCGTGGAAGAGGAGGCCGCCGGTGGCGTTGCCGCCGGCGCCGCCGACACCACACGCTCCGTCGGTGCCGGCACCCGACTTGGTGCCGCCGTTGCCCCCGCCACCGCCGTTGCCCCCGGAGTTGAGGACGCCTCCGGAACTCAGGCCCCCCTCCCCGCCGATGCCTGCGGCACCACCCGGGTAGGCGCCACCGGAGCTGCCATTGCCGCCGTCGCCGGCCTTGCCGCCCTTACCGCCGTTCCCGGCGCTGTTGATGCCGCCCGCACCGCCGTTCCCGCCCGCGCCACCGCCGTGGCCGGTGCCGCCGCTGCCCGCGTTGCCACCCGCGCCGCCGTTGGATCCCCCGGCGCCGCCGAGACCGCCGCGGCCACCTGCCCCTGCGTCGGCCCCGGAGTTGCCGCCGGAGCCGCCGACGCCGCCCGCACCCCCGTGAGTACCCGGACCGCCCGCACCGCCCGCACCGCCCGCGCCGGTCAGTCCGCCGGCCGCGCCGGTGCCGCCTGCCGCGCCGTTGGGGCCGGCGTCGCCACCGAGAGCACCCGCTCCGCCGGATCCGCTGCCGAGGCCGGCACCGCCGTTGGCGCCCGCACCGCCGACGCCGCCCAGGACACCGTTGCCGCCGGGGCCGCCCGTACCGCCGGCGCAGTCCCCGGTTCCGGTCGCGGGGCCACCCGCGGCGCCGGGGAATCCGCTGGGGTGGGAGGGGTTGCCATTGGCGCCTGCGACGCCCGCGGTGCCTGCGGTGCAGGCGAGGGCGGAGGCCGCGGCGGGAGAACCCAGGAAGAGTGCTGCGCCGGCGAAGAAAGTGGGCAGGGCGAGGAGAGCGGCAGTCTGGTTCCTGTTCATGACGGGATTTCCTCAGACTCGGGTGAAGCGCGGGTGAGTGCGGGTCACTGCGGCAGGCCGGTGCCACCTCGCCCCTGCAGACGCTGTTGGGGCGAGGTGGCACCGGGCGATGCTCGTTGTACTACGGGAGCCGGCTCGCCAACCGCTGCGGGGGGTCAGCAGGGAAGGGTGGAGTTCCCTGCGGCGCCGGTCGCACCGGTGGTGCCGTCCGCAGTGGACGTGGCGGCAGTGCCGTTGCCTCCGGGCTTGCCGGGACACACGGGGCTTGCCGCGCCACCCGCACCGCCGGTACCGCCCTTGTGTCCGCCACCGACCGTGGACGCACCGCCGTTGCCGCCGTTGCCGCCGCCGATACCGACACCCGCGTTGCCGACGCCGCCCACACCGCCCTTGCCCCCGGTGCCACCCAGCGCGGCGCCACCCCCGGAACCACCGCTACCGCCGTTGCCGTTGGCGCCCCCGGCGCCGCCGGCACCGCCCGCGCCACCGGCGCTGGCGCTGCCGCTCGCGTTGCCGCCGATACCCCCGTTGCCGCCGTTCCCATTGGCACCGGCCGCACCACCGGTACCGCCCAGGCCACCGATCCCACCACCTGTACCGATGCCGTTGGCCCCGTTACTGCCGGGAAGTCCCAGCAGACCAAACCCACTTGCGGCCCGGACACTGCCCAACTCGGCACGGGCCGACGCGGAGGCCAGGGCCGGGGCGGCGGTGAGACCGGCCACGGCGATCACGGAGATCAGGAAGGTCCGGGAGAGAGTGGTGGTGCGCATGAAGCGCATGAGGAAGCCTCTCGAAGTGCGCGACCGCAGATGCTCCACGGCCGACACCCTGAACCTACGCAAGAACACACCACCCCAAACTTCACACAATGATCCAATAGCTCAAAGCAGATCTTCTGGGCAAAATTTGGCCTTAACGCCCTCTTTCCGAGGCCGTCCGGGTCGTGAGCCGGGCGACAGCCGTGTCGTACCGTGCCTGGAGGCCCGCATCGGCCGGTGCCCGCAGCAGCGCGCCGAGCGCGCGTACGGCGCCGTCGTCGTAGCAGCAGGATTCCGCTTCCCGCGCCGCCAGGTCGAGTTGCCCGAGCCCCAGCAGCGCCTCTCCCCGTACCGTAAGGAGCAGGAGGCGCGGCACGTCGGCCGCGTCCGAGCGGTCGTCGAAGGCCAGCGCCTCGGTCGCGGTGTCGAGCGCCTGGCGCCACTTCCCGGCGTCGGCCCGGTGGCGGGCCAGGTGCTGCATTGCCGGTCTCTCGGTGGTCCGGTCGCCGGCCTTGCGCGGCCCCGTCCAGGCTGCCGTGTGCGGCTTGCGCGACGGCCGGGACGACCAGGGCGTTCGCCTCGGCCGCCGCGTCACCCGCCCGGGAGGCCGGCGTCGAGGCGGCCTCCAGGTGGGTGAGCGCCTCGGGGACGCGTCCTTCCTCGGTCAGCACCCAGCCGAGCACGTTCAGCACCCGTGCCTCGCCGTACTGGTCGCCGGCGGACCGGGCGGCTTCGAGCGCGGTCTCCAGGAGCGGGGCCCAGCCGTCCCGGACGCGCCATACGATCAGCGGCCACATCGTCAGGACGATCCGCCAGGTCCGCTCGTGCAGTCCGGCGGCGTGTGCGGCCGCCACCGCCTGTGCGAGGTCGTCCCGCTCGGCCGCGTACCAGGCCACGGCGGCGGACCGGTCGCCGAACTCCCGGACGGCGACGGGCGGCAGGTAGTCCGCCGGCAGCGGGAAGCAGTCCTCGTTGCCGGGCTCGGCCGCCGCCACGGCCGCGATGCCCGTGGCGATGTAGTGGTCGAGGACGCGTCCCAGTGCCTCGGGGCCGCCCTCCAGGCTGCGTGCGGTCTTCGGGGCGGGTCTGTGGGACGGGCAGCCGACCCCGTATCTGGCGAACCGGCTGGACGCGCCGCGCGAGGTGGCCCGGCGCGAGACCGGCGGACCGGAGGCTGTCGTCCGGTCGCGTGTCGCAGCCCGCGCGGTCGGTCATCTGCGATGTTCCCGGGCGCTCGGCTCCCGGACATCAGCGCAGACCGGTCACCCCACGGCCGGGTTACGAGGCCGGTCGCGCTGAGCGCGCCAGGCGGCGAGTGCTTCGGCACGGCTCCCGGCCGGATGCTCGGCGTACCAGTCACGCAGGAACCGGTTGAGCTCGAACTGCGAGCCGATCTCCTGGGGTTGGGCAGCGTCTTGGCGCGTGGCGTGCCAATGGTCGATGGCATCGGCCAGGGTACGCCCTGCACCTTCGGCTACGAATGTCCGCATGTAGGCGTCAAAGTGGAAACCTGCTCCGATCTCGCGGCGGAAGTACTCGCGGAGCACCTGACTGCACCGCTGCCCCTCGGGAATCACGGTGAGCCCGTCCACTGGCGCGGCGAGCTGGCGGTCGGCCTTGCGCGGCCGGGGCGGCGCGGGAAGCGGGGCGACGCCGTCCAATGCGGCCCGTAGCCGCTCTGTCAGTGCCGCCTTCCCACCGCCCCGCGGCACCCCGAGTTCGCGGGCAAGCAGGGTCAGCTCGGCCAGCGTCCAGTACCAGCGGGACAACTCGTCCCCGCTCAACGCCGCACTCAGCGCTGGTCGTGCCTCGGCATCCACGTTCGAACTCACGTCCCCATGATAGGAGGGGTGATCCACCTGTCGTCTGACGAGACGAATCGGGGGCCAACCACGAAGCGGCGAGAATGTGGCGGCTCGGATGGGAGCAAGTGGCGACGCCCACCGCCACCGGCGCGATGAGAACAAGGGCCCCGGGACGGGGGGTGTGTCCCGGGGCCGGTCGCGGCACCGCAGGGGGGAGCGGTTGTGCATCTGCCGCGACGATATGGATAAACGATTCAGCAGGCGCTCGGTTACGGCCGCACCGCCTTCGCACGCGCGCGGTCGCGGGCCTGCGCCACGCGTCACGCCCCGCGCCGGAAGTTGGGGCGGCCTGGCCGGGGGTGGGACCGGGCGGGTAGCGCCAGAGTTGCGGGCCGCTTGGCGCGCCGGGCCCGCGACTGTGACGCCTACGGCTCCGGTTCCAGGGCCACGCCGACCTTGCGACCGCCCAGTCGTCCCTGCCCAGGGCCTCCCGTCCGGAGGCCGGCAGCGGGTTGCGTTCCCGCAGCTCGGATGGGGGCGCCGCCGGTGAGAGCGGTGAGCGCCCGGGCCAGATGCTCCGGAGCCCGGACTGCCGCGATATCCGTGCGCTCGCCCAGCGAACGGGCCTGCCGCGTGATCGCCGCGAACACCTCCGTACCGCAGGGCGGAGATCGCTTGGGAACCACCTCCTCCAGGGGTTGGGGGGCGTGTCAGTGGGGTGCGGGAGGATCGCCTCATGGACGGAATCACCTGGCTCGCGGAGCCACGGAGCATCGCCTTCGGCGGCTACAGCGTGACGCTGGCCCGAGGCCTGGGGGTGGAGGCGCTGGCAGCACGGATCGCGGCGTTGTCCCAGTGGTCTCAGCGGACGGCGCACCCCGTCGGGGAACTGACCGGGGACGGGCTGGTCGAGGTGTTGGAATCGGAGTGCGGGGACGTCTGGGACGGCATCGGGCTGCGGCTGGGGGTGAGCGGCGGGTGGTCCTTCGCGGTGGCGTACGGGGGCTGGTTCGGGGAGTTCCGGGACGATCCGGCGATCTCCGAGGACGGGGCCGAAGTCTTCCTGATCGAGTACGAGGAGGAGAACGGCAAGCCGGTGCCGCCCACTTTCCGCTACCACCGGGACGGCCGGACGGTGTGCTCGTTCAATCTCCACTTGGACGACTCCTGGGGCAACGGCAAGGTCGCCGGAGACCCCGAAGTCAGAGACGAGCTGGAGAAGTTGCTGCGCGCAGAAGGCCTGCCGGACGAGGAGCGGGCGGGTCGCGAGGTGCACCGGACGGTCCTGGGCGTGCTGGAGCGGTACTTCGGTCTGACACTCCCCCGGGCCCTGGTGCTCGAGGCCCCGTTGCCGGCGGTCCTGCTCGCCGATCGCAGTTGCCTCTTCGACGGGTTGGGCTGCTGATCGGACGCCTCCCTCCGGTCAGTGATCCGAAGTCGCTGCGGAACCGCCGAGGATTCTTGTAGTAGATCTTGACACTCACTCAGGCCCTTGGTTTCCTGCTCCAACGCCGTTGCGCGAGCCGCGAATTGTTAGCGCTAACAATACTCCGGCACCCCCTACCACCCAGGGGCCACACCCTGTCGCCGCTCCGACGCGCCGCATCCGATCCAGCCGGATCCGCAGGCGCCGAGGACAGGTCGCCCCTGCCTGAACCGTGTGACAGCTCATCCGGTCACAAAGGAGATCTCAATGCGCAGACGAAGTTTCAGCCGCGGGCGCCCCTCCGCGGTGCTCGCCGCCGTGTTTGCGGCCCTGGTCGCGCTGGCGGCGCTGCTCGTGGCCAGCCCGGCTCAGGCAGCCACGACCAGCGACTTGCGCAGTGCGGCTTCCGGCCGCTGTCTCGATGTGGCGGGCTTCAGCCAGACCGACGGCGCGAACGTGCACATCTGGGACTGCCACGGTGGAGTCAACCAGCAGTGGACGCTGACCGGCAGCAGCCAGCTGACCGTGTACGGCAACAAGTGCCTGGATGTCCGTGGCGGCGGCACCACGTCCGGGACCCCGGTGCAGATCTGGACCTGCACCGGCAGTGAGAACCAGCAGTGGCGGGTGAACTCCGACGGCACGGTCGTCGGCGTGCGGTCCGGGCTGTGCCTGGAGGTGTCCGGCTGGGGTACGACCAACGGCACGGGGGTGCAGGTCTGGTCGTGCCACGGCGGCAGCAACCAGAAGTGGACCGGCCTGGCCGGGGCGAGCAACGCGTGCGCTCTCCCCTCCACTTACCGGTGGACCTCGACCGATCCGCTGGCGCAGCCGGCGAACGGGCAGCTCGCACTGAAGGACTTCTCCACCACCACGTACAACGGCAAGCACCTGGTCTACGCGACCACCTCCAACGGAACGGCGTGGGGCTCGACGGGGTTCAGTCCCTTCACGAACTGGTCGGACATGGGAGCGGCCACCCAGACCGCGATGAACGAGCCCGCGGTGGCGCCCGAACTCTTCTACTTCGCACCGAAGAACGTCTGGGTGATGGTGTCCCAGTGGAGTCAGTGGCCGCTCTACTACCGCACGTCCAGCGACCCGACCAACCCCAACGGCTGGTCCGCGGCGCAGCCGCTGTTCACCGGCAGCCTTCCCACGGGCCCCGGGGACCGGCGGGACGCTCCGATCGACCCGACCATGATCGCTGACGACCAGAACATGTACCTGTTCTTCGGCGCCGACAACGGCAAGATCTACCGGGCGAGCATGCCGATCGGGAACTTCCCGGGCAACTTCGGCTCCTCGTACACGACGGTCATGAGCGACGCGACGGACCTCCTGTTCGAGGCGCCGGAGGTCTACAAGGTCCAGGGCCAGAACCAGTACCTCATGATCGTCGAGGCGCAGGGTTCGAACCGCTACTTCCGCTCGTTCACCGCCCCCAGCTTGAACGGTCCGTGGACCGTCCAGGCCGGCAGCGAGAGCAGCCCCTTCGCGGGCCAGGCCAACAGCGGCTCCACCTGGGCCAAGGGCGTCAGCCACGGCGACCTGGTCCGCAACAACCCCGACCAGACCATGACCATCGATCCCTGCAACCTGCAGTTCCTCTACCAGGGTCTCCCCGCCAACACGCCGGCGGGGACCGACTACCTGAAGCTGCCGTACCGGCCGGGGCTGCTGACTCTCCAGCGCTGATCCGCCCGATCCACCGAGATCGCGACGGGGTACGGGGCGGTCTTGGCAGAGAGGGTCAGGGGCGGTCTCATGGAGACCGCCCCTGACCACCGCGCACCAGTCCAGCCCGTTCTGAACAACCGGGCGAGGCGGCATGAAGTGCTGTGTCTTCTCCTACGGCAGTTCCACGATCAGCAACGCGCCCCGGCTCCCGGGGCGGACGGCGTGCGCCGCTCCTGCCGGCACCATGAACAGCTCGCCGGCCCGCACGGAAACGGGCGCGCCCTCCACCTCCAGCTCCAGTCGGCCGTCGAGGACCACCAAAGCCTCGGCAGCCGCATGGCTCTCTTCCCCGACGGGCAACTCGTCCATGCGCAGCACCTTCACGCAGGCCGCTCCCACCATGCCCAGACTGCGAGAACTCCACGCCTCCGGCAGACCGGCGGCCGTTTCTGCAAGGTCAATGGCACTCATGGCACACCCCTCCACACGGACCCGTTCGGTTGTGCCGAAGGGCCACGGATAAAGATCAATGGATGACCTGAAACCTACGTGACCTGGGAAAACAACGGGTCGACCGTTTGGCAAAACCCGACGCCGACCGCCGACCGCCGCCCTCGCCCTCAGATGCCCTCGGCGAGCTGCCGCTCCGTCCGCTTCGAGGACCGGTCCGGCTCCCGGGAGCCGGAGTGGCCGCGAGGCCTCCGGTGTCCGGTCCTTCTGCTCGATGAACCGTTACCGGAGACCTCGCCCCTTGAGGTCAGGACTCGCGCTGGGGCCAGACGGGGCCCCCATCGGTCCAGACGACACCCTTGTTGCGGCAGAGGCAGAAGGGGTGGCCAATGGGGTCGGTGTAGACGCGGAAGCCGTAGCCGTCGGGGTCGATGCAGTCCCGTTGCAGGGTCGCGCCGAGGGCCAGGACGCGGCGCTGTTCGGCCTCGATGTCGTCGACTTCGAAGTCGAGGTGGAACTGCTTGGGGTGCTCGCTGTCGGGCCACTGCGGGGCTCGGTAGTCGTCCACCTGGATGAAGGCCAGTTCGATCTCGCCGAACCGGATACCGGCCCAGTGCGCGTTACTGTCCTCCTTGACGGCGAGGCCCGTCACCTCGGAGTAGAAACCTGCCAGCTCCATCGTGTCCGGGCAGTCGATGATGAAATCCGTGAGTCGCAGCATTCCGCGATCTTGCCACAAGACGAAATGAGGCTGGGGGCCCGCGGCCCGACGTCCCACTTATGGCATCAACCCGTGCTGCCGTTGGCGCCGTTCAGTACGCCCGCACCCGCTGACTTGGTGAGCTTGGCGGGCAGCCCGCTCGCGGGTTCCAGGCCCGCGTTCAGCTTCGGCGTCCAGTTCACGGTCGTTGCGATCTTCTTGCTGGAGTGTTCGGCGTTGTACGCACCGACGAGGTCGGTCGTGGTGCCGTTGACCAGGTTGCCGCTGCCGGCGACCGCGCCGGTGCCGTCGCCGCTGAGCAGTTGGGAGACCTTCCGGCCGCCGGAGAGGGCCCAGTAGTTGTTCTGGGCGACGATCTGGGCGTGGGCGCGGGAGTTGATGCTGTAGCTGTGGGCGTAGCCGTTGAGCGTGGCCGTCTCGTAGTAGTTGTCGTACAGGTGTATCTGGCCGACCCGGGCGAGCGGGGCGCGCTGGACGATGCCCTGGAAGAGGTTGTGGTGCAAGGTCACCCGGAGCTTGGTGTCCTTGTCGCTGCTGCCGATGAGCATGGTCTTGTCGTGGTTGGTGAACCGGTTGTACTCGACGGTCACGAGGTCGGAGGCGTTGGTGATGTCGAGGGCGCCGTCGTGGACCTGGTATTCGCGGCCGAAGTACGACGGGTTCGAGCTGTCGTAGTGCGGGCCGTCGCCGAACGTGTTGTGGTCGGCCCAGACGTGGGTGGAGCGGCGCACGGAGACGGCGTCGTACTGGGAGTTCCAGTTGCCCGTCGATCCGTCGGTCGGATCCCACTGGGGGAAGCAGTCACGAGTGTCGCTGAAGCTGAGGTTGCGGATGATGACGTTGTCCGCGTTGCTCACCTGGAGGCTGCCGCCGACGATCGCCGCGCCGGAGCCGGGCACGCCAACGACCGTGGTCTTGGAGGGAACGCTCACGACGACGCGTGCGGCTTGCCGGGCCTGGGCGGCGGCACGGGCCGACTCCTGTGTGCCCGAGGGCAGCTTCGAGCGGCCCCAGGTGGCGGGGTCGTAGGCCTTCAGGTACGCGTTGAGCGAGTAGCCCGTCCCGGCCGCGTAATCGGCGCACGTCAGGGGCTTGCCGGAATCGTCGGTGTTCATATTGATCGCCCCCTTGACCTGGATGATCCGCGGGGCTCCCTCGGGGCCGGCCTTGAGGGCTTTGGCCAGATCCGCGCGGGTCGAGACGGTGACGGTGTGCGCGGAGTCCGCGGCGTGCCCGCCCGTGGTGCCCGATCCGTCGGCGGCCCAGCCGTCGTTGGCGGGCAGCACCGCGTGCGCGAGGTCCACGGGGGCAGCGCCCGCACTCATGGCCAGCGGCACGGCCGCGAGACCGGCTGCCACCAGGGAGGCTGCGCCGACCAGTGCCAGGCGCTTGCGGGCGGGTGAGCGGCGGTGCGATGAAGCAGACACGTGATGTCGTTCCTTTGTGAGAGACGAGAGTCCTGTCAGTGCCTCAGTTGCCGCTGCTGCGCAGAAGGTTGCCACCGCTGCACAAAAAAATATCAGCATTGCCTATCGAGAAACGATAGATTACTGTCGCCTCACGATAGAAGGAGGCTTTCATGGGGAAAATTGCAGTGATCGCACTGCGAGCGGTGATCGTGGCACTGCTGGCCGGCTCCCTGTTCGCACAGGTGGTGATGGGGCTGCTGCTGGTCCGCGACGAGGGGCGAGTGGACGGTGACGCCGTGGACTTCCCGCGCCTTCCGGTCCTGCTGATCATCATCGTGGGCATCGTGTGCGCCGAGATCGTCTTGGCCTGCGTGTGGCGGCTGGTGACGATGGCCCGCCACGGAACGGTGTTCTCCCAGCCCGCCTTCCGGTACGTGGACCTCGTGACCGGTGCTTTCACCGGAGCCGCGCTCCTGTTGTGGGTGCTCGGTGTCGTCCTGGCGCCGGGTGAGGCCGTCCCTCCCGGCATGGTCCTCCTGATCGGCGCGGCCGGCGTGGCAGTCCTCGGGGTTGCGCTCATCGTGCTCGTGCTGCGGATGCTGCTGGCCCAGGCCGTCGCGCGCGACGCGCAGGCCTCGCAGATGCAGGCCGAGCTGGACGAGGTGATCTGATGCCGATCGTCGTCGACATCGACGTGATGCTGGCCAAACGGAAGATGTCCGTGGGCGAGCTGGCCCAACGCGTCGGGATCACGCCGGCCAATGTGGCGGTCCTCAAGAACGGCCGCGCCAAGGCCGTGCGCTTCGCGACGCTCGCCGCGCTCTGCGAAGTCCTCGACTGCCAGCCGGGAGACCTCCTGCACTGGGAGGCTGCGGACGATCCGGAGGGCCGCGTAGCCCAGGAGACACCGGCCGGCAACTGAAGCACCGATACGCTCCGTTCATGGCCAGCCAGCAGCGTTCGACGGGCTTCACCGAAGCCCAGCTGTCGATCATCGATGAACTGACCGCCCTGCCGTTCCCGGAGGAAGAGGGCAAGCCGGGGACGGACGGTGGGTGGGGTGGGCCCGGATACCACGTGGCCGTGCTCCGGGAGAGCCGGGACTTCTGGGATGACCGCAGTGAGGAGGTCGTCGAGGCAGCCGAGAAGGAGCTGGAAGACGCTCTCGTCGCACTGACAGTCGCTCTGACCGCTCTATGGGGCGGTCCCACGATGGTGGATCTGTGGCCGTATCTCGGGTTCGACCATCCAGACCCCGAGTTCGTGGCTCCAGAGCCGCTCGGCTTCCTGTGCACCGTCGCCGGCAGCATGCGGCTGTGGCAGCCACCGTCCTGCGGCCGATGGCTCGCACTGGCTATCGGTCAGGCGGATCCGGAGCTGCCTTTCCAACTGCTCGCCGCGGTGGGTGAGTCGTCCTCGCTCGGAGAGACGCACGTCGTGTAGCCGTGTAGCGCTGTGCGCGTGCGACTCGCCCGGGCAGGGGACCCGCGCCCCGCCAGGGGGCGAGGTGGGCTGGTCGTACTCGTGGGTCCTGGCGGGAGTTGGCGACGGGCCGCGGCTGGGCACCCCCTAAAGGACAACCTCCGACGAGCCAGGGGTCCGGGGAGGAGGCCTGCACCTCCCCGGACGGGGCGGAGGGTGTTACGGGCGCAGTCCGGCCATCAGGGCCCGGGTGACGGCGAGGTCGGCGGGGCCGGTGTTCCAGTCGGCGTTGATCGGGCTGACCGCGATCTTCCCCGCGCTCACGGCTTCGATGTCGCCGCCACGGGCCGGGGTCCGCAGGTCGACCCGTACGCCCACCTTCCAGGTGCCGTCGCCCGCGTCGGTGAAGTCCGCCTTCAGCAGGGTCTGCGGGTCCTGGAAGGTGGTCGCCACCCCGGCGGCGGCGCCCTTGCCGTCGGCGCCTACGACGGGGTGGTTGACGTTGAGGCCGACGCCCGCGGGGAGCAGCGGTCCGGATCCGGCCCGCGAGCGGAGCCGGTCGATCAGCCGGACCGCGAAGTCGACGGTCGGACCCATCGCGTTGACGGTGGTCACGGGGTCGGGGGCGGCGACGCCACCGGTGCTCAGGGCAATGGCGGGCACGCCGGACTCCAGCCCGGCGACGGCGCCGCCAACCGTACCGGAGTGGGTGGCCAGACCCGCCACGTTCGGGCCGAAGTTGGTGCCGGACACCACCAGGTCGGGGGCGCGGCCCTCGAACACCTCGGAGAGACCGAAGGCCACCGCGTCACCGGGGGACCCGTCCACGGCCCACACCTTCGGCTCGGGGTGGCGCACGGTGACCGAGGGGGCGTTCGAGGTCTTCGTGCCCGCTCCGCTCTGATTGGTGAGCGGAGCAACGATCGTCACGTCGTGCCCGGCGGCGGTCAGCCGTGCGAAGGCGAGCCGGATGCCGGGCGCGCCGTAACCGTCGTCGTTGGTGAGCAGGATCCGCAACGGGCGCGCCGGCACGGGCGCCGGTCCGGCCTGCGATGCCGCGGCGGCGGGCGCCGTACCGGCGAGGGCGGGGGCGCACAGCAGCAGGGTGGCCAGCGGCAGGACTCGCTTGCGTTGCACGGAAAGCTCCTTGGGAGAGGGGTGACGGGGTGAGGGGTGATGCGGTGGTGGGTGAGGGGCGACGGACCGGGTGGCGGGTCAGCGCACGTTGCGGATGGGGAGGATGGCGAGCGCGCCGATCAGCGAGAGGCCGCCGCCGACCAGGAACAGCGGGGTGTATCCGCCGAGGGTGGTGACCACGGCGGAGGCGACGAACGGGGCGATGATCTGCGGTCCGGCGTTCGCGATGTTGAGGACGCCCATGTCGCGGGCCGCGTCCTCGGCGCGGGGCAGGACCAGGGTGACCAGCGCGGTGTCGACGGCCATGAAGCACCCGAAGGCGAGGCCGTTGAGCGCGCTGAAGACGAGCATCCCGGTCCACGTCGGGCTGATGACGGGCACGGCCATGACGAGCCCCGCGAGGGCCGCGGAGAGACCCACGAACACTTTGCGGCGGTTCCACCGGTCGGACAGCATGCCGCCGACCACCGTGGAGAGCGCCATCGCGGCCATGGAGACCGGGGTGAGGACCGCCATCGCGGCGGGCGGGGTCAGTCCCCCGGGCAGTGATATGTGATCGTCCAGGATGTAGAGCTGGTAGCCGACGACCGAGAAGTAGCCGAGGACCATCAGGGCCCGCCCGATGAAGGCCCACCGGAAGTCGTGGTGGCCGAGGGCGGAGAGGAACGCCTTGACCTGCGCCCCCTTGGGGGCACGCGGGCCGTCGTCGGCGCCCGCGGCCGCAGCCGATGCCGGGGCCGCGGAACGCGGCTCGTCACGGCAGAAGGCCGTGAGCAGCATCGCGGCCGTGGCGATCACCGCGCCGAAGACGAGGTAGCCGGTGCGCAGGTGGTCCGCGGTCTGGGAGGCGATGAGCACGCCGACCGTGCCGCCGATCGGCAGCCCGAGTCCCACCACCGCGGACGCGGTGCCGCGCCGGGCGACCGCGACCCGGTCGGGCACGATCGCGGTGACGGCGGCCTGGTAGACGTTCATGGTGGCCTGGATGAGGCACCACCCGATGCCGACGAGCAGGGCCGTGGAGACGCTGCCCAGGAAGGCCAGGCCGGCGAGCGAGGCGAGGGCGCCGCCCAGGATCCAGGGACTGCGACGGCCGCTGCGGTCCGAGAGGGCACCGGCGACGGGGTTGAAGGCGGTCGCGAAGATCGCGCTGACGCCGCCGATCAGGCCGAGGACGGCGACCTTGTCGTCACCGGCGATCTCGGCGATCTGGGTGGGGAGCAGGATGGATCCGACGCCCATGTAGACGGCCATCATCGCGGAGTTGGCGACCAGCAGCAGGAACAGGAGTCCGCTTCTGCGGGGAGGTTGGTGGTCCGCCGGGACGGGCGGATCGATGAGTTCGTTCGTGACCATGACGACTCCTCGGGGACGGAGCGGGGAGGTGGGGCGCGGGGGCGCGGGTGGCGGGTGGCGGGTGGTGTGCCGCCGAGGTGCGGGTACGCGGCGGGGCGCGGTACGGCGGGCTCGCGGGGGTGGACGGCGCGGAACGGAGTCACCGGGACGCCGTGTCCGTGTACGGGCCCCGGGTTGCGGGACCGGGGCACGGGTTCGGGTCCCGGGTGCAGGACCCGGGCCCGACTCCGGGGGCTGTGGATACGGGTGGGGTCCGGTTACGGGTGCGGGTGGCCCGGCGGCGAGCCGGGTGGCGCATGCGGGTGCGGTCGACGTGCTGGTTCACGTGGTGTCCGCGAAAGCCCGGCGGGCCGGGCTCGTTCGGCGCGATTTCCGTGGTGTACGCGTACGTTGTTACACGTGTCACTTGCCGCGCCTGGTCACTGTGTAGCACCACTTCCCCGGCGTCGCCAAGGGTTGGCACGCAGCAATGCGCGGATCGTGACACAAGCGGCGCCTTTTGCAGGGGGCACGTGTAACCGCCAGAGCCCGGCCACCTGACAAGCCGATCACGACTGAGAACCCCCTTGCCCTTGTGGCCCCGGCCACCTGTCCGCGATACTCCGTGCCGCAGTGCGGCGTCTCCCCCGCGCCGCCGGGGACCAGGCCCGCGCTCCGTCACTGTCGCGCCCGCCCCGCACCACCCCCACGGCCCCGGCCACCGACCCCGGTCCGGCGGCGCGACTCACGCCGGTCCGATCCCCGAGGGCCCCGGCACACCCCTCCCGTGGACCTGCAGGCGGCATCCCGAAGGCCCCTCCGCGCCACGACTCCGCCCCCATCCGCCCAACCGCTCCCCCGGCATCGCCGCCCGGCACTCAAGCACCCGGCGCCCACCGCCCCGGCCACCGACCCGAAAGGCCCCGCCATGCCGCACTCCGTCACCCCCGCGCCGCCACCCGCCCCCGCGCCCCTGCCCGTCTCCGCGCCGCCGCCCTTGCACCACCTCCCCGCCCCTCCGCCCCGCCTCGCACTCCCGACGGGCGCTGCGCTGCTCCTCGTACCCCTGCTCGCCGGGCTCCTCCTGCGGACGGGCGAACGGCCTTTCTTCCAGGGCCTCGACGACTCCTGGGCCGACGCGGCCCGCGGCTCGTCCACGGGTCCCGCCACCGAGTTCGCCCTCTGGCTCGACCACCTCGGCGGCCCGTTGGGGCTCCTCCTCCCCTTGTTGCTGACCTGCGGCCTCTGCCTGTACGGGCGTTGGCGCTCGGCGCTCTTCGTCCTCGCTACCGCCGTCCTGGCGAACATCCTCGTCGCGCTGCCCCTCAAGCAGCTCGTCGGCCGGCCCCGGCCGCCGCACACCTGGGTCCTGGTGAACGACGGCTCCTACCCTTCCGGGCAGGTCTTCAGCGCGGTGGCGCTGGTCGTCGCGGTCGCGGTGGTGGCGATGCCGCCGCGCGCGCGGCGCTGGTGGTGGCTGTTCGGCGCCGGGTACGGCGCGGCCATGATGTGGAGCCGGACGTGGCTGCACACCCAGTGGCTGACCGACACCTTCGGCGGCGCCCTGGCCGGGGCGGGGGCCTGCCTCCTGTTGTGGCGGGCGTTCGCGCGGCTCCTGAAGACGGAGGCGGAGCGCGCGGCGGCCGACACCCTCTGGCTCTGAGCGGACGACGACACATGATATCGAGCATGATTGACGATCGTTGATTTGACACCATACTCTCGAAGGGCCGTCGCGCACACGGCGCACGGCCGAGGAAGGAACGGCTCATGGCTCACACCCCACGCCCGGACCAGACCGTCGTCGACCTGCCGACGGGACGCGTGCGCGGCATGGTCGAGGAGGGCCTCACCGTCTTCCGCGCCCTCCCCTATGCGGCCCCGCCGGTCGGCGCCCTGCGCTGGCGGCCCGCGCAGCCGCACCCCCGATGGAACGGCACCCGGGACGCGCGCACCGACGGCCCGAGCGCTCCTCAGATGTACCGCGAGGGCGGTGACCCGGTCCTCGGCGGCCACGGCGAGCCGCCCTTCGACGAGGACTGCCTCACCCTGAACGTCTGGACGCCCGCGGCCGACGACGCCCGCAGACCGGTCCTCGTCTGGATCCACGGGGGCGGCTTCGTATCCGGCTCCGGGTCGCTGCCCATCTACTCCGGCGCCACCTTCGCACGCGACGGTGACCTCGTCGTGGTCAGCGTCAACTACCGCGTGGGGCCACTGGGTTACCTGCACCCCGACACGGAGGACGACACGCGGGGCAGTGACCCGGCGGGCGGCGGCAACCACTGGCTGAGCGATCAGCTCGCCGCGCTGCGCTGGGTGCACGAGAACATCGCGCGCTTCGGCGGCGACCCTGAGACCGTCACCGTCGCGGGCCAGTCCGGCGGCGCGGTGTCCACCGCCGCCCTCGCCGCCACGCCCCAGGCCGCGGGCCTGATCCGGCGGGTGATCCTGATGAGCCCGCCCTTCGGACTCGACTTCCCCACACCCGCGGCCTCCCTGGAGCGCACCGCCGCCTACGTCGAATGCGCCGCGGCCGAGGACCTGGCCGAGCTGCGCGACCGCCCGTGGCCCGAGCTGATCGGCGCCGGCGGTGGCCTCTTCGCCCGGACGGCGCGGTGGGGCTACTGGCCCACCCCGTTCCTCCCCGTGATCGACGGCGTCACCCTCCACCATCATCCGGCCGAGGCCCTGCTGCACGGGGCCGCGGCCGGGATCGAGGTGCTGATCGGTTGGACGCGCGAGGAGGCCAACTTCGGGTTCGCCCTCGACGAGGGCCACGCGGGGGCGGACCGGGAGCAGGTGACCGGCCGGATCGCGGACACCTTCGGAGCCGCCGCGGCTCCCGCCGTGTACGCGGCGTACGAACGCGCCCGGCCGGGGGCCCGCCCGGGGGACGTCCTGATGGACCTCATCACCGACGAGCTGTTCCGGGCGCCC
Organism: Streptomyces sp. NPDC006529; assembly: GCF_040611795.1. Taxonomy (NCBI): domain Bacteria; kingdom Bacillati; phylum Actinomycetota; class Actinomycetes; order Kitasatosporales; family Streptomycetaceae; genus Streptomyces; species Streptomyces sp. NPDC006529. The sequence continues at coordinate 98,769 of NZ_JBEXPB010000013.1, forward strand.
GCCGTGCGGTTCGCCGAGGCGCGGGCGGCCATGGGGCGCCCGGTGTGGGCGTACCAGTTCGACCTCCCCTCCCCCGCCCACGAGGGCCGGCTCGGCGCCGCGCACTGTCTGGACCTCCCCTTCGCCTTCGACAACTTCGAGCAATGGGCACACGCCCCCTTCATCGCCGGCCTGGACCTCGCCGTGCGCGACGGGCTGGCGCAGACCATGCACCGGGCCTGGATCGCCTTTGTCCGCACCGGCGACCCGAACCACCCGGACATGCCGCAGTGGAGCCCGTACGAGGAAGGCACCCGGACCACGATGCGCTTCGACGCGGTCGTCGGCGCCCTCGACGACCTGGCCGGCCACGCCCGGCGGCTGCACGAGGGCGCGCTGCGCCGGCTCTCCTCGTAGCGCCGCACGGAACCACGCTGCGGGGGCCCGGCGGGGCACGTACGTCCGAGCGGACCCCCGCTCCCGTGATCTAACTCGTGTAACCTGTGGAGAGAAGGCACCGGGCCGATCAGAACGAGCGTCGAGGGACGTCATGGCGAAAGACATTCCCGTCCCCGCTTCGGTCACCAGTGCCGACGTGGCCCGGCTGGCCGGGGTCTCACGCGCCACCGTTTCCTTCGTGCTCAACGACACCCAGGGGCACCGCGTCAGCGCGGCCACCCGCGCGCGCGTGCTCGACGCCGCCCGGCAGCTCGGTTACGTCCCGCACGCGGCCGCGCGCTCGCTGCGCGCCGGGCGCAGCAACCTCGTCCTGATGCCCGCGTCGATCTCCGCCGTCGGCCGACTGGTCAGCGACTGGGTGGACGACCTGCACAGCGAGCTGGACCGGCACGGTTACACGGCCGTCCTGCATGCGGGACGCTTCACCGATCCGCTCGACGCCGCCCGCGCCTGGGCCGAGTTGCGCCCGGCGGCCGTCATCGCGCTCGACGGCGACCGGCTGACCCCGCAGGCCGCCGAGCTGCTGAGCCGGGCCGGAGTGCGCGGGCTGCTCGCCTTCGCCGCTCACCCCGTGGCGGGCGTGCACACCATCGGTTTCGACCACGCGCGCATCGGCGCGACCGCAGCCGAGCACCTCATCGCCCGCGGCCGGACCCGTATCGGCGTGGTGATGCCGCAGGAACGCGGCCTCGCCACGCTCGCCGCGCCCCGACTGGCGGGAGCCGAGTCCGTCGCAGCCCGGCACATGGCCACCGTGACGCCGGTGGAACTGTCCTACACCCGCGAGTCCGCGACCGCCCTGGCCCGGCGCTGGCCGGACCTCGGCCTGGACGCCGTGTTCGCCTACAACGACGAATACGCCGCGCTGCTGCTCCACGCGCTGCGGGCCGAGGGGATCGCCGTACCGGAGGACGTGGCGGTCGTGGGCTGCGACGACCTGGTGCTGGCGGCGCTCCAGCAGCCCGCCCTCACCTCGATCCGGCTGGACCTCGCGTCCCCCGCTCGGGTCGCGGACGCCGTGCACGAGCTGATCGAGACGGGCACGACCGCCCCCGTGCCGGAGATAGAGGCGGTGCTGGTGCACCGCCAGACCTCATAGGAGTACGTACCGCCGTTCAGAGAAACTTCACTGACGGATCGTCAGGTGCAGGTGCGGACGCGGCGAGGGTCACGGTCACCGCGGGCGCGGCTCCCGTACCCCCGGCCGGCCCTCGGCGGTTGCTGACGCGGGCGGCCTCGCGCGCGAGCGCGGGGGCGCAGAGCCACCAGGCCAGCAGCCCGGCCCCCGCTCCGGCGGCGGCGCCCGCGACGGTGTCGCTGAGCCAGTGCGCGTGCAGCCAGGTCCTGCTCCACATCATGACCAGGGTGAACAGCGTCCCCCCGGCCCACCAGGCCCGGCGCCGCGCGGCCGGCACCAGCAGGACGCCGACGAGTACGACGAGCAGTGCCGCGCCCGCCGCGTGCCCGGAGGGGAACGAGCCGTGGTCGACCCGGACCAGCGGGTGGGCCGGACGCGGGCGGTCCACCGCGTACTTGAGCCCCTGGACCACGAGCACGTTGCCGACGAGGTAGGCGCCGAGCAGGAAGCCGGCCGACACCCGTCTGCGGCGGACGAGCAGGAAGACCAGCAGTGCGAGCGGCACGACGACGCCGAGCGGGCCGCCGAACCAGTTCAGGACCGCCGCGACCATGCCGTACGGCCCCCCGTGCGGGCCGTCCATCCAGGTCAGCCAGCGGTCGTCCGCGCCCTGGAACGGCGGCCGCGCCGGGTCCCGCCGGACGGCGAGGGCGAGCACCGCCGGTACGACCAGCAGCAGGACCCCCGCGCCGAGGACGTCGGGCCGATGGTGGGCGGCCGGCTGCGGGGGCGGCGGGGCGGCGGGGGCGCCGCGGGCGGGCGGGGAAGCGACCGGGTTCCTGGACATGACTGCCTCTCGCGACCGTGACGGGGCACGGCGTGGTTCGGGGAATCGACGTGCGTGCCCGGGCGGGATCGACGTGCCCGGACGGGGCCGGGGGTGGCGGGCGCCCGGCCTTGCGGGGGACGGGGGCACCGCCCGTGCGGGAACGGGGGCGCCGCCCGTCCGGCCCGCGCCCCCGTCTCCTTCGCTGACGACCAGCTCGGACCCGCGCCGAGGTGACGGGTCAGGCACCCGCGCCGAGGTGCCGGGCCAGGAACGCGACGCTGTCCGCGACGATCCGCGGGACGTCGGGCGAGCCGAGGAAGATGTGGTCGGCGCCTTCGACGGGCTGGAGGGTGACCTCCCCGCCCGCCCGTGCGAGGGCGGCGGCGAGCAACTCGCTCTGGCTGTAGGGAACCAGCCCGTCCTGGCGGCCGTGGACGAGCAGGAACGGCGGCGGGTTCGAGCCCGGGGTCACGTGCGTGACCGGGCTGGCGGCCCTGGCCAGCTCCGGGCACTCGGCGACGGGCGCGCCGAGGAGCGCCACGTACGGGTCGGGGAACTCCGTGCCGGGTGCCATCGGCAGCTCGGGCATCGGGTGCGCCGAGAGGGAGACCAGGTCGGAGATCCCGTACCAGTCGACGACGGCCCGCACCGCGGTGTCGCCGGTGCCCACGCCGTGCGCGGCCTCCAGCGCCTCGCCGTCCGCGCTGTCCGGGCCGACGAGGCCCGCGAGGGCGGCGAGGTGGCCGCCCGCGGACTCGCCCCAGACGCCGATGCGGTCCGGGTCGATGCCGAGGATCCCGGCGAACGCGCGGACGTAGCGGATCGCGGCCTTCACGTCGTGCAACTGGGCCGGGAAGGGGGCCTCCAGGCTGTGCCGGTAGTCGATGGAGACCAGGGCGAGCCCGGCCCCCAGCACCGTTCCGTGCAGCAGGGCCGCCGGCACGGTGGGCGGCGGGTAGCGGCGGTCGCCGTCCAGCCAGCCGCCGCCGTGGATCCATACGACCGCCGGGAAGGGGCCCTCCCCCGGGGGCACTTGCACGTCGAGCAGCCGGGGGCGGTAGCCGGGAGTAGTGGCGTAGGTGGCGCCGTGGTGGTGACGGACGCCGTTCTCGTCCGTGAGCGCCGGGACGGGGGTCTGGTAGGGCGGGGGCGGCCAGGTCATGTCGGTCATGTCGATCGCGGGCGGGGAGTGCGTCATTGCGGCCCTTCCAATCAGCGCGGACCCGGTAGGGGCAAGGCTTCGTAACGTATGTCCGAATTGCTTGCGCGACCCACCCGGGAGGCATAGCGTGTTACACGTGTAATCACGACTCTAGCGACGCATTTCCGCTGACCACAAGCCCACGACCGGGCCGACTTCCGCACTTGTTACACGAGCCACAGCGCGAACTGCGTCACCGTCCCCCAGGGAGCACCCCATGCTCACCGCCACTCCCGCCCCCACCCTCGCCACCGCCCGCCCGCGCGCCTTCGTGCGGTGGACGGCCGAGCCCGGTGCGGCGACCGTCCCGCTCATCCGGTCCCGCGTCCGGGCGGTGCTCGACGACTGGCGGGTGACCGCCGATCTCGCGGACGTCCTACTGCTGGCCGTGAGCGAACTCGCGGGCAACGTCGTGCTCCACGCCTACGCCCCGCGCCGCATGCGGGTGGCGGTCATCCTCCGGGAGGGCTGGCTCCACCTGGAGGTCGCCGATGAGTCGCGCACACCACCCCGGCCACTCCTCCCCCGACCCCCGGTCGATCCGAACGCCGAGTCAGGGCGGGGCCTGCTGATCGTGGAGTTGATGGCGGCCGAAGCGGGAGGCGAACTCACTTGCGGTGGAGGCGAGTTCGGGCACCACTTCGCCGTCCGCGTCCCCGTCGCGTGAGGGTCTTGTGGGAGCAGAAAATATGACGACTGATTGACGGTCGCCAAAATATCGAGATACTTGCCCCATCTCCCCCGCTGCTCCCTGATTGAGGTGCCGCCCCATGGAGCTCTCCCCCTCGGCACATCCCGATACCTTCTGCCGCGACCGGCTCCCCCCGTTCTCCCTCTGGCCCCGGCTCCACTTCGACCTGCCGGAGCTGGACTATCCCGTCCGGCTCAACTGCGCCCACAGCCTGCTCGACGAAGCCGTCGAACGCTGGGGACCCGACCGGCCCTGCCTGCTGACCCCGACCGAGCGCTGGACGTACGGCGACCTGCTGCGACGTGCCAACCAGGTCGCCCAAGTGCTCACCGAGGAGCTGGGCCTGCTGCCCGGAAACCGCGTCCTGCTGCGCGGACCGAACAACCCGTGGCTCGTCGCCGCCTGGTTCGGCGTCCTGAAGGCGGGCGGGGTGGCCGTCACCACCGTGCCGCTGCTGCGCGCCGCCGAACTCGCCGAGCTGTGCGGGATCAGCCGCCCCGCGATCGCCCTCTGCGACCACCGCTACCTGGACGAACTCCGCTCCGCCACCGGCTCCGCCCCCCGCGTGATCGCCTACGGCGGCCCCGGTGACGACGACCTCGCGGTCCGCTGCGCCGCCCAGGACGGGGACTTCACCAGCGTCGCGACCGCCGCCGACGACGTCGCACTGATCGCCTTCACCTCCGGCACGACCGGACGGCCGAAGGCAACCCTGCACTTCCACCGGGACGTCCTGGCCAACGCGGACACGTTCTCCCGGCACGTCCTGGCGCCCCGGCACGACGACGTGTTCACCGGCACCCCGCCCCTCGCCTTCACCTTCGGCCTCGGCGGGCTGGTGGTCTTCCCGCTGCGCGTCGGGGCCTCGACCCTGCTGATCGAGCAGGCCACGCCCGGGCAGCTGGCCGACCTGATCGCCGCGCACGCGGTGAGCGTCCTGTTCACGGCGCCGACCGCCTACCGGGCGATGCTGGCGCAGGGCGCGGCCGGCCGGCTCGCGGGCCTGCGCCGCTGCGTGTCCGCGGGCGAGCCGCTGCCCGCCGCCGTGTGGGAGGAGTTCCACGCGGCCACGGGGCTGCGCATCATCGACGGCATCGGCGCCACGGAGATGCTGCACGTCTTCATCTCCGCGGCCGACGAGGACATCCGGCCCGGATCCACGGGCAGGCCCGTGCCCGGCTACCGGGCCGCAGTGGTCGACGAGCACGGCGAACCCGTCCCCGACGGGCAGCCCGGCCTGCTTGCCGTCACCGGGCCCACCGGCTGCCGCTACCTCGACGACCCGCGCCAGTCCACCTACGTCCGGGGCGGCTGGAACATCACCGGCGACACCTACGTCCGCGACGCCGACGGCTACTTCTGGTACGTGGCCCGCAGCGACGACATGATCGTCTCCTCGGGCTACAACATCGCCGGGCCCGAGGTCGAAAAGGCCCTGACCGGCCACCCGTACGTCGCGGACTGCGGGGTCGTCGGGGTGCCGGACGAGCGGCGGGGCATGCTCGTCAAGGCGTACGTCGTGCTGCGCGCCGGGGTCCCGGCCTCGCCGGCCACGGCCCGGGAGCTCCAGGACCACGTCAAAGCGGTCATCGCCCCCTTCAAGTACCCGCGCGCGGTGGAGTTCGTCACCGACCTCCCGCGCACGGAGACCGGCAAGCTCCGGCGCGGCCAACTCCGGGCCCAGGCGAGGGAACCGGCCGTTCCCGCGGCGCCGGTCCCGCGCGCCACCATCGTGGAATCGCTGCCCAGCGTCGTCATCGAGCGCCGTGTGGAGTGGCCCGACACCGACGCTGCCGGCCACTACCACCACTCCACCGTCGTGCGCTGGGTCGAGGCGGCGGAGGCGGTCCTGCTGCGGCGTCTGGGCCTGGCCCACCTGTTCGGCAGTACGCCCCGCGTCCGCTTCGAGGCGGACTACCGGGCCCGGCTCTGGTTCGGCGAGGCGGTGCGCACGGAGCTGCGCGTCACCAAGGTCGGCGCCAGCTCGCTCCACTACGCCTTCACCGTGCGCGGGGAGGCGGGCGCGGAGGCGGCCGCGGGCCGCATGGTCATCGCCCATTCCGCCGCCCGTGCCACCGGGGCCACCCCCTGGCCGGCCGAGGTCCGCGAGGTCCTCACCCAGGCGGGTCCGCAGGCCCCCGAACTGATCGAGAACGTCCGAGGAGGCGCCCCGTGCGCGTAGCAGTCATCGGAGGCGGACCCGGCGGTCTGTACTTCGCCGCCCTGGCCAAGCAGCTGTCCCCGCACTGGGAGATCACCGTCTGGGAGCGCAACGCTCCCGACGGCACCTTCGGTTTCGGTGTCGTCTTCTCCGACGAGACCCTCGACGGCATCGCCCAGGCCGATCCGGTGGTGCACGCCGCCATGTCGGCGGAGTTCGCCCGCTGGAGCGACATCGACGTCCGCCACCGCGGCCGGACCCTGACCTCCGGCGGACACGGCTTCGCCGCCCTGGGCCGCCGCCGGCTGCTGGAGATCCTCCAGGAACGCTGCGCCGCGCTGGAGGTCGACGTCCGCTACCGCACCCAGGCCCCGCCGCCGGAGCAACTGGCCTCGGCATACGACCTGGTGGTCGCCTGCGACGGCGTACGGTCGGGCACGCGCGCCGCCCACGCCGACACCTTCGCCACCGACCTCGACGAACGGTCCGGCCGCTACATGTGGCTCGGCACGGACAAGGTCTTCGAGGCCTTCACCTTCATCGTCGAGGAGCGGGAGTTCGGCACCCTCCAGGTGCACGCCTACCCCTACGACGCGACCCGGTCCACCGTCATCGTCGAGATGAACGAGGACGCCTGGCGGCGCGGCGGCTTCGACCGCTCCGAGTCCCTGGACCTGCCGCCCGGCGCCAGTGACGAGGCGGGCATCCGCCGCTGCGAGGAGATCCTCGCCCCCCACTTGGACGGCCACCGGCTGCTGCCGAACAACTCCAAGTGGCTGCGGTTCACCACCGTGCGCAACCGCACCTGGCGACACGGCAACACCGTGCTGCTCGGGGACGCCGCGCACACCGCGCACTTCTCGATCGGCTCGGGCACCAAGCTCGCGATGGAGGACGCCCTCGCACTGGCGGCCTGCCTGCACGAGCACCCCGACGCGCCCAGCGCGCTGGCAGCGTACGAGGACGAGCGCAGGCCGGTCGTGGAGTCCACCCAGCGGGCGGCGCAGGCCAGCCTCGAATGGTTCGAGCACATCGACCGGTACACCGGCCAGGACCCGCACCAGTTCGCCTTCAACCTGCTGACCCGCAGCCGCCGGGTCACCTATGACGGGCTGCGCGCCCGGGACGAGGGCTTCACCACCGCGGTGAACGCCTCGGCGCCGGTACCGCCGATGTTCCGGCCGCTGCGGCTCGGCGGACTGCGGCTGCGCAACCGGGTGGTGGCGGCCCCGGTCTCCCTGTCGACGGCCCGCGAGGGGGTTCCTGGCGACTTCGACCTGGTGCACCTCGCCACCCAGGCCCTCGGCGGTCCGGCCCTGGTGCTGGCCGGGATGACCGCCGTCAGCGCGGGCGGGCGGACCGACGCGGGCTGCCCGGGCCTGTGGACCGACGAGCAGGAGGAGGCCTGGCGCCGGATCACCGGCTTCGTCCACGGCCAGTCGGACGCCTGTCTGGGCATCCAGCTCACGCACGCGGGCCGCCGCGCGGCCGACGGGGCGCCGCTGGCCGCCTCCGCGCTGGCCTGGGACGAGCGCAGCGCGGTGCCGCGGGAGGCGACCCGGGCGGATATGGACCTGGTCGTGCGGGACTTCGTACGGGCGGCCGAGCGCGCCGACCGGGCCGGGTTCGATGTACTGGAACTTCAATACGGCCACGGCCACTTGCTGTCCGGGTTCCTTTCCCCGCTGACCAACCGGCGCGCCGACGCCTACGGAGACGGCCCGGCCGGGAGGCTGCGCTTCCCGCTCGAAGTACTGGGCGCGGTACGGGCGGTGTGGCCCGCCGGGAAGGCGCTCCTGGTGCGGATCTCCGCCGCGGACTGGGCGGAGGGAGGCCTGGGCGAAGGCGAGGCGGTGGAGATCGCCCGGGCCCTGGGGGCGGCGGGCGCGGACGGGATCGACGTCTCGACGGGCGAGGTCGTGTCCCACGAACGGCCCCGCTACGGCCGCAGTTACCAGACGCCGTACGCCGATCTGATCCGTAACGCCACGGGGCTGGCGACGATCGCCGTGGGCGCGCTCTCCACCTACGACGACGTGAACTCGGTGATCCTGGCGGGCCGCGCCGACCTGTGCGCCCTCGGCCGCGCGCAGCTCCACGACCCGCTGTGGACCCTGCACGCGGCGGCGGCCCAGGGGTATCGCGGGCCCGCCGCGCCGTGGGCCCGCTCCTGGGTGGCGGGCAGTGCGCGGCCGCCGGCGGCTCGCACGGACCGGGTACCGCCCCGCCTCGAACTGCTGCGGCCGGCCGAGGCCGCGGTGCACCGGCGCTGGCGTCCGCACGCCGCCGCGTCCCCCGCCGTCCCGGCGCCGACCGTGACCGCCGCCGCAACCCGCTGACCCGCGGAGATCCAGGAGATTTCATGGAACCCCCTCCCCCGTACGACCTGCCCCGCTTCACGGCGGCGGCCGTGCAGGCGTCCCCGGTCTACCTCGACCCCGGAGCCACCGTCGACAAGGCCGTCGCGCTCATCGCCGAGGCCGCCGGGAACGGCGCTGCGCTCGTCGTCTTCCCGGAGGTGTTCGTCCCCGGCTACCCGTACTGGAACTGGACGATGAACCCGGTGCAGGGTTCGCCCTGGTTCGAGCGCCTCCAGCGGGCCTCCGTCGACGTTCCCGGGCCGTACGTGGACACGCTGCGCGCGGCGGCGCGGCAGTACGGCGTCACCCTCGTCATCGGGGTCAACGAACGTGCTCCGCACAGTCTCGGCGTCCTCTACAACACCCTGCTGACCATCGGACCCGACGGGCAACTGCTGGGCGTGCACCGCAAATTGGTGCCGACCTGGGCCGAGAAGCTCACCTGGACCGGGGGCGACGGCAGTTCGCTGCGCGTCCACCGGACCCCGGTCGGCCCGCTCGGCGCCCTCGCCTGCGGGGAGAACACCAACACCCTGGCCCGGTTCGCCCTCCTCGCGCAGGGCGAACTCGTCCACGCTTCCTGCTACATCGCCCTGCCCGTGGCCCCCGCCGACTACGACATGGCCGACGCCATCGCGGTGCGTACGGCGGCCCACAGCTTCGAGGGCAAGGTCTTCTCCGTCGTGGCCTGTTCCACCGTCTCGCCGGAGATCGTCGACCTGATGGCGGGGGACGACGCCGAGCTGCGGGCCCTGTTCGGCCGCCCGCGCAGCGCCCTGTCCGGGATCTTCGGCCCCGACGGCCGCCCGGTCACGCCGCCGCTCGTGGATGACGAGGGCATCGTCTACGCGGAGATCGACCTGGGCCGGTGCATCCAGCCCAAGCAGATGCACGACATCACCGGCCACTACAACCGCTTCGACGTCTTCCGCCTCGAAGTCGACAACCGGCCCCGTCCACCCGTGACCTTCACCGCACCGTTTTCCACCCCCCGCACCACGCCGCTTCCCGAGGAGGACGCATGACCATCGGACAGGACGACACCGCGCTCGGCCGCGCACGGGTCCTCGACACCCCCGAACTCACCGCCTACTACGCCGAACTCGAAGCGCGCGACGCGGGCGCGCTGTGGACCGTCGCCAACGACATCGAACCCTGGTACCCGCAGCCCAGGTCCGTGCCCGTGCTGTGGCGGTACGAGGAGCTGCGCCCGCTCGTGCACAAGGCGCTGGGGCTGGTCACGGCCGACGACGCGGGCCGCCGGGTGGTGATGCTGGTCAACCCCGGCCGCAGGGACGTCAGTGCGGCGGCCGGGCTGCTGTACACGGGCCTGCAGATCATGGGCCCCGGCGAGGCCATGACCGCGCACCGCCACCAGGCCGCGGCGCTGCGCTTCGTCCACGAGGGCACGGGTGCCTGGACGATCGTCGACGGGCAGAAGCTGAAGGTCGGCCCGCGCGACTTCGCGATCACGCCGAACGGCACCTGGCACGAGCACGGCAACGACGCGGACGACGCCCCGGTGATCTGGCAGGACGGCCTGGACATCCCGCTCGTCAACGCCCTCGACGCGGGGTTCTACGAGGTCCACCCCGGACTCCACCAGGAGCCCGGAAAGGTGATCAACTCCTCGGTGCTGACCTACGCGGCGAACCTGCTTCCCTACGGCGTCGAGCGCTGGACCCGGCCCTACTCCCCCCTGCTGGCCTACCCGTGGGAGGCGACGTACGAGGCGCTGCTCGGCCTCGCGAAGGCCACCGGGGGATCCCCCTACGACGGGATCATCGCGGAGTACACCAACCCGGTGACCGGCGGTCCGGTGATGCCCACCATGGGCGCCCACATGCAACTGCTGCGCCCGGCTCAGGCCACCAAGGCCCACCGGCACACCGGATCGGTGATCTACACCGTGGCCAAGGGCCACGGGGTCTCGGTGATCGCGGGGCGGCGCTTCGCGTGGCGGGAGGGCGACATCTTCTGCGTTCCGTCCTGGGCCTGGCACGAGCACCACAACCTCGATCCGGCCGAGGACGCGTGCCTCTTCTCCTTCAACGACTTCCCCGTCATGCGCTCGCTCGGCTTCCACCGCGAAGAGGCGTACGTCGACAACGGCGGTCACCAGAACGCCCGTTGAGAACCCCCTTGAGCACCACACCGCCGGATTCCCACCGCTGCGACCACCAGGAGACACCCCCATGCGCCTGCTGACCTTCACCACCGCTTCCCCTGCGGCCGGCTCCCCGCCGCGCCTCGGCGCCGAGAGCGACGGCTTCGTCCACGACCTCGCCGCGCTCGCCGACCACGCGGGCGCGGCGATCCCGGCGGACCTGCTCTCGCTCGTCCAGGCCGGGCCCGCCGCCCTGGACACCGTCCGCGCCCTGCTCCACGGCGCGAGGCCGCGCCACGCCGTCCACCGGCTCGAAGACGTCCGGCTGTGCGCCCCGCTCCGGCCCGGCAAGATCATCGGAGTCGGGCTCAACTACGTGGAACACGTGGCGGAGTCGAGCCGAACCCTGGACACCGACAAGGAACTGCCGCCCCGCCCGGTCCTGTTCAGCAAGCCGTCCACCGCCGTGACCGGTCCCGGAGCGCCGATCCTGCACAACGCGGATCTCACCAGCCGACTGGACTGGGAGTGTGAACTCGCTGTCGTCATCGGCCGGACCGCCTTCCGCGTGAGCGAACAGGAGGCGTACCGGCATGTCTTCGGCTACAGCATCGTCAACGACATCAGCGCCCGCGACCAGCGCCGCTCGGGCCAGTGGTTCTTCTCCAAGGGCCAGGACTCCTACGCCCCCTTCGGCCCGGTCGTCGTCACGGACGACGAGATCGCGGACCCGATGGCCCTGGACCTCGAACTGCGCGTCAACGGCGTCACCAAGCAGAAGTCCAACACCCGCCACATGCTGTTCCCGATCGCCCGGCTCATCGCCGACATCAGCTCCGGCGTGACCCTGGAGCCCGGCGACGTGATCGCCACCGGCTCCCCCTCCGGCGTCGGAGCCGGCATGGTCCCGCCCGAGTTCCTCGTCCCCGGCGACACCGTCGAGGCCGCGGTGGAGGGCATCGGCACCCTCACCAACCCCGTCGTGGACGCCCGTTGATGCCGAAGCCACCGGCCCCCGACCCGCACCGAGGAGATTCCGTGCCGCAGCAGACCTACCGCATAGGCCAGATCGTGCCGAGTTCGAACGTCACGATGGAGACGGAGGTGCCGGCCATCCTGCGCGCGCGGGAAACCGTCGCGCCGGAGCGCTTCACCTTCCACTCCAGCCGCATGCGGATGACCCATGTGACGCCCGAGCAGCTCAGGGCCATGGACGCCGACTCCGACCGCTGCGCCGTCGAGCTGTCCGACGCGCACGTCGACGTCCTCGGCTACGCCTGTCTGGTGGCCATCATGAGCACCGGTCTGGGCTACCACCGCGCGTCGGAAGCACGCCTGCACACGCGCACCGTGGAGAACGGGGCTCCCGCTCCGGTGGTGACCAGCGCCGGAGCCCTGGTCCAGGGGCTGCACACCATGGGCGCGAGGAAGGTCGCGCTGCTCGCCCCCTACATGCGCCCGCTCACCCGGACGGTCGTCGACTACCTCACGCACGAGGGCATCGAGGTGCTGGACCACCGCGCGCTGGAGATACCGAACAACCTCGACGTGGCCGCCCACGACCCGGCGAAGCTCCCGGGCCTGGCCCAAGCCCTCGATCACGCGGACGCGGACGCGGTGGTCCTCTCCGCCTGTGTGCAGATGCCGTCGCTCGGGGCCATCGAGGAGGCGGAACAGCTGCTCGGCAAGCCGGTAGTCTCGGCGGCCGTCTGCACGGCGCACCAGATGCTGCGGGCCCTCGGCCTGCCGGCGGTGGCGCCGGGGGCCGGGCACCTGCTGTCCGGGGCGTACGCGCTGGCGCCCCTGGGCCGGGGGGCGGCGAGCGGGGAGTGACCTGCGGCGCGGTGCCCGGCCGCGCCGCTCGGTAGGATCGCCACCGCATCCAACGGAAGGCGATCATGTCGGACAGCCCCCTCAGGCCCAGCTCGTTGATCAACACGGTCTACGGGGCGTTCCTGCGCGGCGGCGGTGGATGGATCTCCATCGCCGACCTGATCACCCTGATGGCGGAGCTGGACGTCGAGAGCCAGGCCGTCCGCTCGGCGATCTCCCGGCTGAAGAAGAAGGGCGTCCTGGAACCGGAGCGGCGCGGCGCCACCGGTTACCGGCTCAGCCCGGCCGTCCATCCCGTCTTCGACGCCGGCGACCGGCGCATCTTCGCCAGCCTGGAGCCCGCGGACCTGGCGGACGGCTGGGCCCTGGCCGTCTTCTCCGTACCGGAGTCCGAGCGCTCCCACCGCTACCAGCTGCGGACCCGGCTGACCTGGCTCGGCTTCGGCAACATCGCCTCCGGCGTGTGGCTGGCGCCGGGCCGGGTACTGGAGGACGCCCGGGCCATGCTGCTACGGCTGGGGCTGAGCGAGTACGTCCACCTCTTCGCCGCGGCCGACTACGCCGCTTTCAGCGACCTGCCGGGGGCGGTCAGCTCCTGGTGGGACTTCCCCGCGATCCAGGAGCAGTACGCCGACTTCACGGACGCCTACGCGCCGGTCGCCGGGCGCCTCGCGCGGCAGGGGTGCCACATCGACCGCGCCGAGGCGTTCCGCCACTACGTGCCGATGCTCACCGCTTGGCGGCGCCTGCCCTACCTCGACCCGGGCCTGCCCGCGGAACTGCTGCCCGCGGACTGGAACGCCGTCGCGGCCCGGCAGGTGTTCCAGCGGCTGCACGAGGTCCTCGCCGGACCGAGCCGGGACCACGTGCGCAGCGTCACCGGCGGCGCCGCGCCGTAGGACCGCCCGGCGCCGCGGCAGCGGGGGTCAGTGCCGGCTGGACTGCCGGACGCGCAGCAGCTCGGTCCGCAGCACCGGGGCGCCGTCGACCGGGGCCGGGTTCTCCGCGGTGGGCTGGATTCCTCCGGCGGCGACCTTGTCCAGTGTGGCCAGGCCGTCGGGGCCGACCGTGCCGAACACCGTGTAGTTCGGCCGCAGTGCGGAGTCGCCGTAGACGACGAAGAACTGCGAACCGTTCGTGTTCGGCCCGGCGTTGGCCATCGCCAGCAGGCCGCGCCCGTAGAGGCGGCGCGCGCCGGTGGGATCGGTCGGTGCGGGCGGCAGGTCCACCGGGAGCTCGTCCTTGTACTTGTACCCGGGCCCGCCCTCACCCGTACCGGTCGGGTCACCGCACTGCAGTACCTTCAGCGTCGGATACGCCGTCAGGCGGTGGCACACCGTGCGGTCGTAGAATCCGTGGCGCGCCAGGTGCAGGAAGCTCTGGACCGTGCACGGCGCCTGGGCCTGGTTCAGGTGCAGCGGGAGGGAGCCCTGGCTGGTCGGAACGGCCACGTCGACCGTGCCGCGGCTGGGCGTGCGCCGCGGATCGGGCGGTAGCGGGACGCGGCGCGCGGGCGGCTCGTCCGGGGTCTGCGTGTACTGGCAGGGGCCGTGCGTGGTGCGCGGCGGAGCGCCGTCGGCGGCGGTGGCGGCGCCTGCCCCGGACACGGCCAACGTCACGGCCGCTAATCCGCTGATCAGTGCTCGGTTCATTTCGTACGCCCTCCTGATGATCGCCAGGTTGCGGAGCGGTCGCAGTCTAGGGCGTGATCCGGTCGGCGGGAATGGTCAACCGCAGAAGGCCGGCGCGGGCGGCTCCGGCCTTCTGCGGCACCGGGAATCAGGCGGCGACGAGCTCCCGCTCGCGGTCCGGCGCTTCCACCTTGGGCTTCTTGTTCGGCAGCGAGAGCCGGAAGACCTTGTGCCACGCGGAGTACACCTGCTTGGGCAGCGGGCCGGTGACGTACTCCAGCTCGTACTTCTCGAACAGGGCACGCACCTTCACCGCGACCTCGGCGTAGCGGTTGCTCGGCAGGTCCGGGAAGAGGTGGTGCTCGATCTGGTGCGACAGGTTGCCGGTCATGAAGTGCATGGCCTTGCTGCCGCTGATGTTCGCCGAGCCCATCATCTGGCGCAGGTACCACTGGCCGCGCGTCTCGCCCTTGATCGACCCGCGCTCGAAGACCTGAACGCCCTCGGGGAAGTGCCCGCACATGATCACCGAGTGGGTCCAGATGTTGCGGACCAGGTTCGCGGTGAAGGTGGCGGCGAGGGTGGGGAGGAACGACGGGCCCGACAGCAGCGGGTGGATCACGTAGTCCTTGAGCACCTGCTTGCGGATCTTGCGCCCCACGGCCCTGGCCCGCGCACGGAACTCCGGGTTCTTGCGGCGGCGCTTGTGCAGGTTCTTGGCGAGCTCCAGGTCGTACGCCGCGATGCCGTACTCGAAGAAGCAGGCGTTGAGGAAGTTCCACAGCGGCTGGCCGAGGTGGAACGGGTGCCACTTCTGGTCCTCGTCGACGCGCATGATGCCGTAGCCGAGGTCGTTGTCCTTGCCGATCACGTTGGTGTACGCGTGGTGGAGCTCGTTGTGCGAGTGCTTCCACTGCTCGGACGGGGAGACGTGGTCCCACTCCCAGGTGGTGGAGTGGATCTTCGGGTCCCGCATCCAGTCCCACTGCCCGTGCAGGATGTTGTGGCCGATCTCCATGTTGTCCATGATCTTCGCCACGGACAGCCCGGCGGTGCCGAGCAGCCACGCCGGCGGGAAGATCGAGAACAGCAGCACGCCCCTGCTCACCAGCTCCAGCTTGCGCTGCGCCGAGATGACCTTGCGGATGTAGGCGGCGTCCTTCTCGCCCCGGTCGGCGATCACCACGTCGCGGATCGCGTCCAGCTCGCGGCCCAGCTCCTCGATCTGGTCCGCGGTCAGGTGGGCGGTGGGGTCGATGGCGGTCAAAGTGCTCCTACCGTTCGATGTCGCAGGGGCCCGCCGCGGCGGACACGCAGGTCTGGATGAGGACGCCCGGCTCGGCCTCGGTGATCTCGCCGGTGCGCAGGTCGCGGACGGCGCCCGCCTTGAGCGGCGTGACGCAGCCGAAGCAGATGCCCATGCGGCACCCGGAGGGCATGAGCACGCCGGCTTCTTCGCCGACGTCGAGCAACGGCGTGGCGCCGTCCGCGTCGACGGTCTTGCCGGTGGTGCTGAAGGTGACCTCGCCGCCGTCGCCGGCGACGACGACGGTGGGCCGGAAGCGTTCGGTGTGCAGGCGCTCCGGGATGCCGTGCAGGCTCCAGTGGTCCTCGGCGGCGTCGAGCAGGCCCGCGGGGCCGCACGCCCAGGTCTCGCGCTCGGCCCAGTCGGGCACGAGGTCGGCAAGGCGGGCGATGTCGAGCAGGCCGTCGGTCTCGGTGTGCAGCTCGGTGAGGCGCAGCTTCTCGTCGGCGACCAGATCGTGCAGCTCCTGGCGGAAGATCACGTCCTGCGGCCGTGGCGCGGAGTGGACCATGACGACGTCGTCGATCCGGACGTCGCGGAGCATGCCCATCACGGGCGTGATGCCGCTGCCGGCCGTCAGGAAGAGCACCTTGGCGGGCTTGGCCGGCGGCAGGACGAAGTCACCGGTCGGCTGGTCGAGGTGGATCAGCGTGCCCGGCTTCGCCTTGCGGACCAGGTGGTTGCTGACCTTGCCGTCCGGGATGGCTTTCACCGTGATCGTGACGCGGCCGTCCCGGCGGTCGGTCGGCGAGGTGACCGAGTAGGCACGCCACAGGCGCACCCCGTCGACGTCGACCCCGATCCGGACGTACTGACCGGCCGTGTGGCCGCGCCAGCCCTTGCCCGGCCTGATCACGATGGTCGCGGCGTCATCCGTCTCGGGGTGCACGGCCTCGATGCGCCCGCGCAGGTCCGCGCCCGCCCGTAGCGGGCTGACCAGGTCGAGGTAGTCCGACGGCAGCAGCGGCGTCGTGATCATCTCCAGCAGTTTCCACGCCCTACTGCGGAGGGCTGCACTCGTCATGACTCCAGCTTGGTGCGCCTCAGGGCGTAAAGTCCTGTCCGCAGGATGTAAATCTGGTCGGCGGAATTGTTCGCAGGGAACAAAAACATGAGCAACGCGATCCGGAGGGCCACCGAGCTGGCCCTGGATGAGACGACGGTCACAGTACTTCGGGCCGCGCTGAAGACCACTGCCGACGAAGTCGTCGAGGCGATCATCGACGAGGTCCCGTCCTATGCCAACGCCCTTTCGGGCCGCATGGGCGGCACCATCCGCCGAGCCGTCCGCACCGCCCTGGGGCACTACCTGGACCTCGCGAGCGGGAACGCGACGGGCGGCGACGGCGGCGACGCGGCGTACGAGCTCGGCCGCGGCGAAGTGCGCGACGGCCGTTCGATGGACGCCCTGCTCAGCGCCTACCGCGTCGGCGCCCGTGTGGCCTGGCGCTGCCTGGCGGCGGGCGCCGTACCCGCGGGACTGCCCGCGGCCGAGGTCGCCAAGTTCGCCGAGCTGACCTTCGCCTACATCGACGAGCTCTCGGCCGCGAGCGCCGCCGGCCACGCCGACGAACTGGCCGCCCGGGGCCGGGCCCACGAGCGCCACCTGGAACACCTGGCCCGCGACCTCCTCGCCGGCGCGAGCCCGGACGTACTGCTGGCCTCTGCGCAACGGGCCGGGTGGCAGCCTCCCGTTTCACTGACCGCGGTCCTGCTGCCCGGCGACCAGGCCCGCCCCGCGTACCGCGCGCTCGACCCGAGCACCCTCGTCCTCGACGATCTGCCGGACGCCTCCGGCGTGCTGCTCGTCCCCGATGCCGACCGATCACATCTGCTGCGGCAGCTGACCGACCGCGCCGCCGTGGTCGGCCCGGCCCGGCCGTGGACCCGTGCGTCCGCCTCCCACGCACGAGCCGTACGCGCGCGCTCCCTCTCCCCCGACATCCGCGACACCGAGGACCACCTGCCCGAGCTGGTGCTGAGCGCCGACGCGGACGCGTTCGCGGACCTGCGGGCCCGGGCCCTCGCACCGCTGCGGACCGTGTCCGTCGCGACCGCACGGCGGCTTGAGGAGACGCTGCGGGCGTGGCTGCTGCACCAGGGCAGGCGGGACGAGGTGGCGGCGGCGCTGTTCGTCCATCCCCAGACGGTCCGGTACCGGATGGCGCAGCTGCGCGAGCTGTTCCCGGACCTCGCATCGCCGCACCGGGTCCTGGAACTGACACTGGCGGTCGGACTTCGGGGCAGCTGACCCGTACGTCCACGGACCGTTCACCGTCTGGGGCGCGTTCTCCGCGAAGCCGCCGGCTACCCGAGCAGTTGGACCAGCCCGACCGGGAGGAACGCCGGGCGGCGGGGCTGTCCGACCTGGTACGGCACGAAGCCCAGCGAGGCCGCGACCTTGACCTCCTCGGCCGTTTCCGCCTGGTAGACGAGCCGGCAGGGCCCCGACTCGGCCCTGGCGCGCTGCCAGAGAGCGGGGGCCGGTTTGCGCTCCGCGTCGGTGCGGGGAGTGAGGATCCGGTCGCCGAAGTCCTGCCAGGCGAAGGGCTCGGGTCCCTTCCACGTGGCGTCGACTTCCTTCTTGAGCCGGGCGGCACGCTCCGCGTCGGTCGCGCCCCAGGAGGGCGGAACGTTGGTGATCAAGCCGATTCTGATGTGGCGCTCGCGCAGGGCGCGCAGATATGAGGCCGCTCCGGACCGATAGGCGATGCTGCCGTCCTCGGCCGTGTGCACGAGGGTCTCGCCCAGATCGAAATACGCGACGGGACAAGCGCGTTGGTCCCCGGCACTCGCCACGGAGTCCACACCCGTGACGCCCCTCGCGGGCGCGGCCGTACTCACCGTGGCGCAGAGCACGGTCGATGCGAAGGCCACACCGAGCGCGAGGCTCGCCCGGCCCACCTTCTTGCTGGCTGATAACCGATTCATGGCGCCGTAGCCCCTCTCCTTGTGCGCCGCACGGGTACCCGGATGTCCGGTCCATGACAGGCAGGTGGCGCCGAGTCTCTCATACGGGCCTTCGGCGAAGCGGCCCGCGACGGGCAGGTCTCCTGCGCCGCCGCGCAGTTGACCGCTCTTGGCGGCGCGGCCGAGCGGGCGGACACTGAGGGCGGGGGTGGGCTCATGTGGATCGGACTGACCGCGGGCATGTGGATCCTGCTGGGCGCGGGGCTCCTCGTGCAAGGGGTGCTCCGGCGGAGGCTGCGCGTCTTCCGGGGTGTGGTGCCCGACCCGCCGCCGCGGCTGGACGTCTACGCGTACGCCTACCTGTGCGGCGGACGCAGACGCACGGCGCAGACCGCGCTGGCGGCCCTGCACCTCGCGGGGCGGATCACCGTGCAGGAGGACCGGATCGTCCTCGCCGGGCCCGCCGGGGCCCCGCATCCGGTGGAAGCGGCCGCCCTGTCCGCCTGCCGGGACCCGGGACGCTTCCGGCGGCCGCTGTCGCCCCGACGGGCGGAGAAACGGACCAAACACAGCCTCGCCGTCCGCCGGGTCGGTGAGATCCTCGCCCGGGACGGTCTGATCCGCCATCCCGTCCTGCGCAAGCGGGCGGAGACCTGGGGCGCGATCCTGGCCATGGTCCTGCTGCTGACGCCGACCACGCTCGGGATGTCCGCGGCGATCATCGCGGACGTCTCCGGCCACTGGGCACCCGGCCAACCTGCGGCGGTCGTCACCTGGTTCGCCGTACCGGCCCTGGTCTTCACCTGCTTCAAGGGGCCGGAACCCGACGGCCCGACCCCCGAGGGCGCGCCCCTCATCGAGGAACAGCGCGCCCCTTCGACGGCGGACGGGTCCCACGGGGAGGTCCTGCGACGCGTGGCCCGCGAGGGCACGTCCACCGAGGGCATGCCGGCCGACCTGAGCCGCCTGCTGCGTCGCGAGCCTGCCTCCACCTTCCAGCCCGACGGGGGCCCCGGCCTCGGTGGTCTTTAGGTGGTCGCGTGAGCACTTTCGGCGGAAGACGTACCACTCTCGCGGCGCTACAGATACCGTTTCGCCAGAACTGAACTACCAGGAGGATCAGCACACGTGACAGCCGAACAGACATCACCGGCCGGGCGGTTCTGGCGCGACGACGCCGGGGACTGGTACTCCTGGAACCCCCGCTTCGCAGAACGGCTGTCTCCCGTCTACACCACCGCGGCCGCCGCCTGCCGGCTGATCGAGGAGGGCGTGCCCCTGGCGCTCCCGGAAGACTGCACCCCGGAGACGCTCGCACACATCGCACGCTCGACGTTCGGCTACGACCGGCCGCCCGTACGGATCTCCCCCCGCCAGGCCCGGGAGCTGGGAGAGATCGCCCGGACGCTCCGCGACCACCACGGCGCCCTGCTTCTGGAGACGGATTACATGGGGTGGGAGGAATCCGCGGTCGACGGCATCCTGCGCGCGCTGGAGACCGGGGACAGTGACTCCTCCCCGTCCCTCCCCCGGGTCGAGTAACGGGGGCCCGGCCAAGGGTCGACGTTTCGCATGTCGGGGTGCGGCCCCCGTCGCGGCCCTGTTGGCCAGGGCCGCACCCCGTATGGACGAACGTACCGTGATGCCGGCCCGCCCGCGTTCCGTTTTCCTGGTCGGCAGGCTCGCGATCACACCGCAGGCGGGAAGTCCTTGATCGGCTGGTGTCCGAAGACCTGGTCGAGGACGGACGCCAGGCGGGCCTTCAGCGGCTCGGCGTGCGGGACCGGCCGCTTGGGGCCGCGCGACACCAGGGGCGCGCCGAGGTCGAGGAGCAGGTAGAGCATGCGCAGCGTGCGCATCGTGTTGGTCGCGTACGCGGGCTTCGGTCCGGGACCGATCGCCCCGAAGTCGGCAGCGACCGGGTCGAGCCAGGCGGTCGCCGCATCGGCGCTCAGTTCCGGTCGCGTCAAGACCCTGGCGATCGCACCGGCGAGCCGGTCGTCCTCCTGCTGGTCCCAGACCTGGTCGTGGCGGGCGAGCATGCGCCCGGCCGCGAGGGCGAGCATGGACCCGGGGTCGACGTCCGGGTGGGTGCCGAAGGTTCCCAGTAGGTCCGACCCGTGCGCGACGGCGTGCAGCCAGCCCAGCTTCGGATCGTGGGCGCGCAGGTCGGTCTCCGCGGGGAACCAGGCCGCGAAGGCGTCGAGCCAGGGCTGCCGGAAGTCGCCCCGCGTGACGATCATGTCAAGGACCAGCGGGGCGAACGTACGGGCCTGGACCTCGCTGTCGGTGAACCGGCGCGCCATCTCGTCGCCCAGCCGCAGCCGCGGTGCACCGGCGATGACATCACGCGCGATCCAGGTCCGCAGCACCACGTACGGCGCGCCGTCGCGCACCTCCGGGTCCCGCTCGCGCAGGCAATCCGCCAGTTGCACCGTGAGTTCGTCGAGACCCACGCCCGACGGGACGCCGAAGCCGGTGGCGCAGAGGTCGTCCCAGTCGATCTTCATGGCCCGGACCCTACCGCGCCCGGTCGCGGAGGCCGTCGTATTATCCCGGCGACCGTCTGCTCGCCGGACTGCACCTCGCAGGCACTTTCATCGATGCGCCCACACGCTAGCAGCCGTACCAGTTGGTCCACGTGCCGTTGCCGTTGAACGTGTTGCACCAGTAGCCGCCGTTGCCCCCGAGCACCTGCACCGTGGGATTCCCGCCGGAGAACCAGGCCCAGACGCCGGCCTGCACGTTGCTGCTGTTGCCGAGGGTGCCCCAGGTGGACCACGAGCTGTTCGCGCCGAACTGATAGCTGTGCCAGATCTGGCGGTCGCTCCCGATGACCACGAACTCGTACCGGCCGTCCGGCCAGTCCAAGCGCCGGACGATGGATCCGCACAGGACCACTGCGGCGGCAGGACCGTTCCCGGTGAAGCTGACGTCGCAGGCCGCGCTGCCGGTACGGGTCCTGCTGACGACGGGGGCGCTTGTGGTGCCTGTGCGTTCGCCGGCGGTCGGTGCTCCGACCACGCTGGGCCCACTCGGAGCCGGTGCCGCCTGCGCGGTCGCGACAGGGCTCAGTGTGGCCACGAGTGCCAGTGCCATCACGGCAAGAATGCCGGGCTTCTTCATGATTCCCCCCAAGAATGGCGTGACGTGTCTCCAACGGGCGGCTCCGTGCCGCCGGTTGCCGGAAGCTTGCGTGACAAACGGGCACTTTTCCAGAGCTTCCGAGCACGAGGCGGGGACATGACGCGAAGTCGATCCCGCTGGCCTGATACCCGGATCCGGATACGCCGACGGGCGGCACGGAGTTGCCCGCGCCGCCCGTCGGCATGACCGCTCAGCCGGTGACGATGCTGACGCCACCGAACTCGGAGGAGACGGTGTCCCACGATGCGGCGAAGCTGGTGGTGTCGCCGCCGGCGATGACGTGTCCGCGCACGGTGAAGCCCAGATCGGGCGAATCGCTGCTCACCGGTGGTCCGGCCACTGTGGCAGTAGCCCCCACCGACCGCGCTGGCGGCGGCACGGGCGATCGCCTTCGCGGTGCTGCTGGTGACTCCGCCGACGAACACACCGCCCGCGCAGTTCTGTCCGCGGATCAGCTCCACGTCCACCTTGATCCCGTTGATCGAGGGCAGGAGCCGGCCCCCCGCCACCCATGAAGGGCGTGAAGACGACGCCCCGCGGGGTCGCCGGGGCGGCCCCGCTCGGGTCCGTGCCGCTGACGGCCTGGACCGCTGGTCCAGTCGGCTTGCCGATCCGGCACGGACGGCGTCTGGGGTGAGGGTCAGGCGGCGGCGAGGCTGAGCTGGTCCTTGAAGAGAACCCAGTGCTGGCCCGGGTCCTTCGGGTCACACGGCTTCACCGAGACGCCCGAAGAGTTCCACGTGTTGGCGAAGCAATAGGCCGGAGCGTAGGCGAGGCTGACCTGCTGACCGGAGACGTTCCAGTACTGCCCCTGGTCCTTCGGGTCGCACGGCTTCACCGAGACGTCCGGGGCGTTCCACGTGTTGGCGAGACAGTAGGCGGGAGCATTGGACAGGGCGATCTGGTGGCCCGAGAGGGTCCAGTGCTGGCCCTGGTCCTTCGGGTCGCACGGCTTCGTGGAGATCTTCGGGGTGTTCCAGGCGTTGGCGAGGCAGTAGAGACCGGGTGCGCGCAGCGCCGGGGCGGTGGTGGTCGCGGCCTGCGCTCCGGCGGTGGGCAGGAGGAAGGCGGCCAGGGCCAACATCGTGAGGGCGAGCGTCTTGCGGAAGGCGATGGTCATGGGGGCGAAATCCGTTCTTGCGGGAGAAGTGGGATTCACGCCCGAGCGCGAGATGGCTTCCCCACGCGGTTCCGGACGCGCGCCAATTGGTAGCACCACCCAAGGATTGGCCAACGGTTTCTGCGCAGCACGTTCATCCCAATGAGCCGGCACATGTGATGACCCGACAGGCCGCGGCAGGTGTTCACTCCGGCGACCCACTGGAGCCGGCCAGTACGGCGTCCAGCATCCGGCGGGCGACCGACGTGAGCTCCGCCGGGTCGGGTGCGGGCCGCGTACGGGCCATCGCACCCACGAGGCGGTCGTAGAGCACGCCTTCGGTCCAGGCGACCAGCAGTTCGGCGGCTTCGGCCGGCCGGGCGGCGCCCAGTGCCGCGAGTGCGGCGGCCGCACGGCCGCGGGCCATCAGGCCCGCCTGATGCAGGGCCGTCCCCAGTTCCGGCGTGCGCGCGGCCTCGATGCTCAGCTCGTAACGGGCCAGCTGCCGCTCGCGGCCGGTGGTCAGCCAGCGGTGCAGCAGTGCCCCGATCGCGGCCGCCGCCTCCTCCCGCGAAGCGGGCCGCCCCGTGGCGGAGGGGGCCGGCTGCCCCGCGTCGAAGTCTTCCAGGTCCAATTCCGCGATGCGCGCGTAACAGGCCCCGATCAGGGCCGTCCGCGTGCGGAAGTAGTACGAGGTGCTGCCCGCGGGCAGCCCCGCCGCGGCGTCGATCGCGCGGTGCGTGAGCCCGCGCAGGCCGGACGTGGCCACGGTGGCGATCGCGGTGTCCGCGATGAGGGTGCGGCGGTCGGGGCTGGACATGCCCTCACTCTACAGCTGTAGAGTGAGGCCCTGGCGGCTCTACAGCTGTAGAGGACGCACGAATTCCGAACCGAACGGAGATGTGTTCCATGCCGAAACGTCATGCGGTGGTGGCCGGGGCCGGTATCGGAGGCCTCACGGCCGCCATCGCACTCCACCGCCGCGGCTGGCGCGTCACCGTCTGCGAGCGCGCGCCCGAACTCCCTTGCACCGGCGCCGGCATCGGCCTGGCCCCCAACGCCTTGCGCGCACTCGAGGCCATCGGCGTGGACGCCGCCCGCGCCGCCGGGAACGCCGTGCCCGCGACCATGGGCGTACGCCGCTCCGACGGCCGGTGGCTGACCCGGGCCGGTACCGTGGACATGGCTGCGCGTTACGGCATGCCCCCGATCGCCGTGCCGCGCCCGGCCTTCACCGCGGCCCTGGCCGCCGCCCTCCCGCCGGAGTCCCTTCGCTACGGCACCACCGTGACCGCCGTCGAGGACGCCACGGGCCGCCCGACCGTCCGTACGGCGGCGGGCGAAGACCTCACCGCCGATCTGGTGGTCGCCGCCGACGGCATCCACAGCCCGCTGCGCCGCGCCCACTTTCCCGCTCACCCCGGCCTGCACTACATCGGCGAAACCGCCTGGCGGACCATCGTGGCCGCGCCGGACCTGCGGATACCGGAGATGAGCGAGACCTGGGGGCGGGGCGAGCGCTTCGGGGTGACCCCGCTCTCCGACGGCCGTTTCTACCTCTACGCCACCGCGGTCGTCCCGGCCGGGACCCGCTCAGCCGACGCCCGCGCCGAACTGCGGCAGCGCTTCGGCTCGTGGCACGACCCGATTCCGGCCCTGCTGGACCGCGTCGAGCGTCTCGACGCCGGCCAGGTAATGCAGAACGACCTCTATGACCTGGCCGCCCCGCTGCCCAGCCTGCACCGCGGCCGGATCGCCTGGATCGGCGACGCCGCGCACGCCATGGCCCCGAACCTCGGACAGGGCGGCTGCCAGGCCATCGAGGACGCGGTGGTCCTCGCCCACCTGCTCCCCGGCGGAGACGTCCAGGACAGCGGGGACAGCAGAGATAGTGGGGACAACGGGTGCTCCCTTCCCGCCGCCCTCGCCGCCTACACGGCCGCACGCCTCGGCCGCACCGACGCCGTGCGCGTCCGCGCCCGCCGGGTCGGCCGCCTGGGCGCCCTCCGCAACCCGCTCGCGGTGGCCGCCCGCGACATGGCGGTGCGCACCACGCCCGCCCGTCTGGCCCTGCGCGGCATGGACGACCTCTTCAACGGCTTCCGCCTCCCGGACCGCCGAGGCTGAAGGCGGCTTGCCGTATTGCATCTGCTGGACATGCCGGGAGGGCCGATACGCCCGGCCGAAACGGGCGGCAGCGTCCCAAGTCCCCTTGCTACGGTGCGGTGATGTCATCCATGTCAGCCGTCAAGAAGTTCCAGGTCACCTTCGACTGCGCGGAACCCGAGCGCCTCGCCCGCTTCTGGTGCGAGGTGTTGGGGTACGTCGCACCGCCGCCACCGGAGGGGTTCGCGACCTGGGACGATTTCAACCGCACCCTCCCTCCTGAGAAGCGGGATGCGTGGTTCGCGTGCAGTGACCCCTCCGGCGCGGGGCCACGTCTGTACTTCCAGCGCATCCCCGAAGGCAAGACCGTCAAGAACCGGGTGCATCTCGATGTCCGGGTCGGCACGGGGCTCGTGGGGGCCGAACGCCTCGCCGCACTCGAAGCCGAGTGCGCGCGCCTGGTCGCGCTCGGCGCCACGCACGTGCAAACGCTGTACGCCGACGGGGAGAACGAGTCGTGCATCCCCATGCTGGACATCGAAGGCAACGAATTCTGTATCGACTGAACCCACCCCGGCCTGCGCGGAGCTTCCCGGCGGGTGGGTGCTCGTTGAGCAGCGCATGATCCTCTGGTTGCTCAATCACCTCAGTACGTTCCTCATCGCCGTCCTCGTGGTGGGCGGCCTCACCGCCCTCGCCATGGCCGGCAGCCTGGCAGCACGCCGCCGCTTCCCGCACCTGGCGCGGGGGGAGCACAACGAGATGGTCGGCGTCGCGCTCGGCATGTTCGGCGCGATCTACGGCATCATCCTCGCCTTCGTCGTCGTCACCCTCTGGACGCAACTGGAGAACACCGAGAACATCGTCGCCAACGAGGCCACCGACCTGGCCCTCGTCGTGCGCAGCGCCGATGCCTTCCCGCCGGCCGACCGCGCGAGGGTGAACGGGGCGGTCGGCGCGTACGTGCACGCCGTCGTCGAGGTGCAGTGGCCGCTGATGCGCGAGGGCCGGCCGAGTTACGAGGCCACCGGCTCGCAGACGCACAGGCTGTACGAGGCCCTCCAGGCGTACGAGCCGAAGGGCGCCCGGGCCGAGACCTTCTACACCGAGGCGGTCACCCGCCTCAACGACGTCGCCTCGCAGCGCCGGGCGCGCGTCTCGATGGCGGAGACGTCGCTGCCGGTCCTGCTCCAGGTACTGGTGTACGGGGGCGCGCTCGTGACGGTCCCGCTCACCTTCCTGTTCGGGCTGCGCAGCATGAAGATGCAGTTGCTGTTCGTGTCGGCGGTGGCCGGGCTCATCGGGTTCAGCCTGCTCCTCGTGGTGGCGCTGGACCGGCCCTTCGCGGGGGACCTGAGCGTGAGTCCGGCGCCGTACAAGGAGGCGGCACTGGCGCAGTTCTGGGCTGCGGGCTGAGGTCGCCTCGGCGGCGTCCGTAGCGTAGGCGGTGGGACTCGTGGCCGCCGGCGCCTCGGACGCCGTGCCGCACCGGTGAGGCTGCCGTCCGTGGCCTCATTCATTAGGGTGAGCGGCATGGACATGCGCAGGATCGTCGCCATGCTGGCCGAGGAGGCCGAGCAGCAAGTACGCGATCAGATGTGGGCACTGGCGCCGAGCGAAAGCGCTCTCGCGCTGCAGGCCGAGACCGGCCTGCGCGACGCCGTCGGCCCGCCGGACGTCCAGGAGTCGCTGCCGGCGATCGACCGGCTCGGTCAGCTGCGGGAAGCGCTTGCCGTCCTGGCGGTCTCCCTCGCTCGTACCCACGGCCGCCTGGCGTGGTTCCTCTCCGGCGCCATCGACGCCCTCGAACCGGTCCTGCGCTGGCGCGCCCTGCCCGCCGACCGGGGAGGCACCTTCGGAACCGTCCTCCCGAGCCCCGAGGAATACGCAGAAGCCGAGGACGCCGTCCGCCGGATCCGGGACACGCTGGCCCAGATCACCGCCCAGTCAGCCGGCCCCGGTTGATGCGCTGGGGAACACGTCGAGGGGCCCGGGTGCCTGTGGCACCCGGGCGCCGAAGGAACTGCTGCACCATCTGCCGGCCTTGATACCGCGCCGGGGCGGCGGTCAGTGCACCTGGATTCCGATGAGGCACGTGTCGTCGTCCGTGTCGGACGCGCTGTAGGTCAGCAGGTTGTCGAGGCGCTTCTCCAGCGAGTCCGCGGTCCGGGAGGCGATGGTGAGCAGTTGGGCCAGCGATTCCGTGACGGCGATGTCCCTGCGCTCCACGAGGCCGTCCGTGTACATGAGGAGGATGTCCTCGGCTTCGAGCTGCACCTCTTCTTCCGTGAAGGCCGTGTCGGGCAGTGCTCCGAGGAGCAGTCCGGAGGGCATGGGGAAGCTCTGGGCCTGGGCGCCGCGGATGAGTACGGGGGGCAGGTGGCCGGCGCGGGCCCAGCGCAGGGAGCGGTTCTCCGGGTCGAAGATGCCGCAGACAGCGGTGGCGGTGAGGTCGCTGGTGAGGTGGAAGGCGATGGTGTTGAGCCAGGCCAGCAGTTGCGCGGGGCCTGCTCCGGTGACGGCGAGGCCGCGGAGCGCGTTGCGCAGGATGACCATGCCTGTCGCTGCCGGGATGCCATGGCCGGCGACGTCACCGACGCTGAGGAGGATCTTGCCATCGGGCAGGACCACCGAGTCGTACCAGTCTCCTCCGACGAGGGACTCGGTTTCCGCGGGGCGGTAGCGGACCGCGATGCGGATGCCCGGGACCTCCATGGGCGCCGGAGCGGGCGGCATGATGACCTGTTGGAGTTGCAGGGTGAGCCTGCTGCGGTCGGCCGATTCGGCTTCGGTGTCGGCGAGTTGGTCGCGGGTGGCGGCGAGGGCGACCTCGGTCCAGTGCTGGGATGAGACGTCCTGGCAGGCGCCCCGGACCGCGCGCAGCCGCCCTTGGTCGTCCAGGACGGGTTCCGCGACCATGCGGATGTGGCGCGTGATGCCGTCGGAGCGCTGCAGGCGGAAATCGACCGAGGATTCGCGCAGCCGGTGCAGGAGCGTGCGCAGGAACCGGCCGATGGAGTTCATGTCGTGCGGGTGGGCGTAGGAGGCCAGGTCTTCGAGGGGTACGGGCGACGCCGTGGCCGGCAGGCCGAAGAGGCTGAACAGCTGGCCGTTCCAGCTGATTTCGCCGGTGGTCATGTTCTGCTCGAAGCCGCCGACACGGCCGAGTCGCTGCGCGTGCTGCAGCAGGTTGGCGAGTCGCGCCGTTTCGTCCTCGATCTTCCAGATCAGGAAGAGGGCCGTGCCGTGGCGGGTGATGCTGACGTCGGCAACGGTGGTGAGCGGTACGTCCCCGACGAAGGCCGTCAGGGTCGTGTGCCGCATCTGGCAGGCTTCCCCGGTGGCGTAGGTCCGTTCCAGGCTCTCGAAGAGGCCGCTGTCGGCTGCCGCGGGGTATGCCTCCAGGAAGCGGCTGCCGGTGACCATCGAGCGGGAGCGGCCCGCGGGGTCGATGAAGCGGTCGTTGGTGTGGTGGATGTGGAAGTCGGCCAAGTGCCCTTCGCTGTCGAGGCTGGGAGTGAGCACGAGGGCCGGATCGTACAGATGGTCGGCCAGCTCGGTGAGCTCCGCGACCGCGGGCAGGAGCAGAGCCCCGGGGTCCTCGGCGTGCGGCCGCTGTTCGTCGATGGTGTACGCGCACAGTTCGGCCAGTGCTTCGAGCTGGCGCAGCAGGTGGGGGGACTGCGGGGGGACGTCGTTCGGCCAGGCGATCTCCAGCACGCCGTGGATGCGGCCGCCGGTGCCCGCCGGCAGCATGATGCGTCCGCCCTCGGGGTGCTGGCGCCGGCCGATGGTGGGGATGCCGGCTTCGGAGAGGTCGGCGACGACCGCCGTGTCGCGCGCGGTCAGTGCGAGGCGGGCGCAGGTGGTCACCTCGGGCGGCACGTAGCGCCAGCGGGAGGCGTCCTCCTCGGTGAAGCCGCACTGGCCGACGAGGGTGAGGGACGCGTCGGACGCGGCGACCCAGATCGCGACGGCGAAGGCGCCCAGCGGGCGCAGCGCGTTCTCCCACACGGAGGTGGCGACGGCCTGGGCGTCGGTGGCCGCCAGTACGCCGCTCTCGGCGGCCCGCAGCCGTACGGCGTGTGTGTCGCTGCCCTCGGCCGGCTCGTCGACCGCTGCGTTGAGGAACTGCTGCGCGATGTCGCTGACACGGTCGCGGGCGGCCTGGTTGATGACGTCGACGGCCAGTTCGAGGAGGGTCACGCCGGACTGCTCGGCGAGCTTGGCCAACTGCCGGGACGCCTCGGCGGGCCCGCACCCCAGACGCCCTACGAGGATGCCCTTGGCCATCTCGATCAGGGCCCGTCCGTCGGCGGCGGACTGGGCTTCGATGGCCTCTTGACGGAGCCGTTCCACCGTGGCGGCCAGGCGTCCCGCCTCCTGCGCGGTGGAGGACGCCGGCTCGGCGCCGGGGCCGGGGCGGCGTGCCGGGGCGGTGGTGGGCGGCACCGCCGGTGTGCCGTGCGGTCTGCGGCCTTCCGGCCGGGACGCTGCGGGTTCTGTGGGATTGGTGTTCACCGTCGGGCGGCTTTCTCGGTAAGGGCGACGTGGACGCTGCGGAAGTCAGGCACGAGCGGTACCGGAGCCTTCGTGCGGCGGCAGCCAGCGGCGCAGCCGAGTGATGAGGTCATCGGCGTCCACGGGCTTGGTGACGTAATCGCTCGACCCGGAAGCCAGGCTCTTCTCGCGGTCCCCCGGCATGGCCTTGGCGGTGACGGAGATGATGGGCAGGTCCGCGTACTGGGGCATGCGCCTGATCTCGGCGGTCGCCCCGTAGCCGTCCAGTTCCGGCATCATCACGTCCATCAGGATCAGGTCGATGCCCGGCGTGCTGGTCAGGGTCTCGATGCCCTTGCGGCCGTTCTCGGCGTGGATGACCCGCATGCCGTGCAGTTCCAGGATGCCGCTGATCGCGTACAGGTTGCGCGGGTCGTCGTCGACGACCAGGACGGAACGGCCCGCGAGGCTGGTGTCGACGACGGAGTGCTCGGGGACGGCGAGGTCGCCGTCGGAGCGCACCAGCGGCAGGACGTCCCCGGGACGGTCGGCGGAGAGGTGCAGGGCGATGCGCTCGCGGAGTTCGTCCAGGCTGGCGAGGACTTCCAGCGGCTGGGCGGCGGTCCGCTGGGCGACCTCCTCCTGCTGCGCGAGGGTCATCCGGCGGTTGTCGTGGGCGAGGACCGGCAGGGACGCGAGGGCGGTGTCGCCCGCCAGGGCCCGCAGGAAGCGCAACGCCTCCCCGTCGGCGTCCAGTTCGAGGACCACGCAGTGGAAGGTCGACTGGGCCAGGACGTCGGCCGCCTCGGCGGCGCTGAGGGCGGTGACGACCTCGATCTCCTCATCAGGTCGCGAGGAGACGCGCCCGGCGGCCAGGTCCGCGGCCGCGCTTTCGGCGACGAGGCTGAGGAGGCCGTTGCTGCGCTGTTCGATGACCAGCAGGCGCCGGGGGCGCCGGGACCGGGCAGCCTGCGGCCTCGTGTCCTCACGCTCCTCGGCCGTCGCCGTGACGGCGGCCGGCTCCAGGACGAGAAGGCCTGCGTCCTGCTCCGTGGCGTCGGGGCGGGACACAGGGAGGTACAGGGTGAACGTGGAACCTTCCCCGGGCACGCTGCGCGCGGTGACGGCACCGCCGAGGAGCCGGGCGATCTCCCTGGTGATCGACAGGCCGAGGCCGGTGCCGCCGTACTTGCGGCTGGTGGTCCCGTCGGCCTGCTGGAAAGCCGCGAAGATCGCTTCCAGCTGCTCTTCGGCGATCCCGATGCCGGTGTCGATGACCCGGAAGGCCACCACGGAGCCGGCCTGGGCCAGCTCGGGGGGCAGTTCCGCGCTGTCCGCCGGTTCGATACGGACCCTCACCCGGCCCTGTTCGGTGAACTTCACCGCGTTGGAGAGCAGGTTGCGCAGGATCTGCTGGAGCCGCGCGTCGTCCGTCAGCAGGTCCACCGGCACGCCGGGTGAGGTCTCGATGTCGAATTCGAGTCCCTTCTGGCTGGTGAGGGGCCTGAAGGAGGCTTCCACGTAGTTGAGCAGCCGCTGGAGCGAGACCCGCTCCGGGTTGATGTCCATCTTTCCGGCCTCGACCTTGGACAGGTCGAGGATGTCGTTGATCAGCTGGAGCAGGTCGGAGCCTGCCGAGTGGATGATCCCGGCGTACTCGACCTGCTTGGCGGTCAGGTTGCGCGTGGGGTTCTGCGCCAGGAGCTGGGCGAGGATGAGCAGGCTGTTGAGCGGGGTGCGCAGCTCGTGGCTCATGTTGGCCAGGAACTCGGACTTGTACTTCGAGGCCAGCGACAACTGCTGCGCGCGGTCCTCCAGTTCCTGCCGTGCCTGCTCGATCTC